>DMZT01000501.1 GCA_003484865.1 Stenotrophomonas sp. | reverse complement strand
GGCCAGCGGCCGGCACTACAATGGCGGCATTCCTTTCGCGCAGGCCCCCGCCATGACCGATTCGCCGCTGCACCTCACCGTCAAATTGAACGCCAGGCTCCAGCCCGAGCATCGCCATGAGCTGTTCGAAGATCCGCTGGATGCGCTGCTGGGCAGTGCCGAGCTGGGCGAGATCACCGGCGGTGGCACCGCGCTGAGCGAAGAAGGCGAAGTGGATTACGGCGATATCGAGATCGCGTTGAACGATCCGGCCTCGCTGCCTGGCGTGATCGAGCTGCTGGAGCAGCTGGGAGCGCCGAAGGGCTCGCTGATCCAGCGCGAAGGCACCCCCGATCAACCGTTCGGCGTCACCGAAGGCCTGGCCTTGTATCTCAACGGCACCGATCTGCCCGATGAGGTCTATGAGCAGTGCGACTCGAACTATGTGTTTGAACAGATCGTCGAGCGCATCGAAGGCCACGGCGAGATCTGCAGCTGGTGGCAGGGCCCGACCGAGACGGCGCTGTATCTGTATGGCGCCTCGTTCGACACCCTGCACGCGCGCATCGCCGATCTGCTGGCGAGCTACCCGCTGTGCCAAGGCGCGCGCGTGGTGCGTACCGCCTGATCAGCAGTCCGGCGCGTGGCCTGCTGCATAGCGCAGGCCACGGCGCAGCTGCGCCCGCACATTCGGGTCGGCATACACCGCCGCGTCGTGGCCCAGCCCGGTGTACCAGCTGCGGCCGCCATCGAAGGGCCGGCACCAGGCGATGGGATGATCGGCGCCCATGGTGCCGCCGTCGTAACGCGATTCGTCCACTGTCGCGATGACCTTCACCGTTCCACGCGGATTGCGCCGGTAGTTGTAAAGCTCGTCGCGGATCGGCCACGCCGGGCCTGACGGCCTGCCGTCACGTTCGGGCTGCACAAGCGTCTCCTGCAGACCCTTGGGATGCTTATGGAACCATGCGCCGACCAGTTCGCCGTACCACGGCCAGTCGTACTCGGTGTCGGCCGCGGCGTGCACGCCCATGAAGCCGCCGCCGTTGCGGATGAACTGTTCCATCGCCGCCTGCTGTGCGGCGTCGAGTACGTCGCCGGTGGTATTGGCGAAGACCACGGCGCGGTAGCGGGCGAGGTTGTCGGGGCGGAAGTCCCGGGGATCGTCACTCGGGTCCGCCGTCATGCCGGCCTCGGCACTCAGCTCGCGCAGCGTTGCCACGGCCACAGGAATCGAGTCGTGGTGGAACGTGGCGGTGCGGCTGAAGATCAGCACGCGGTCCGGACCCGGCGCGGCGGCAAGACCGGGTAGCGGCAGCAGGGCCAGCGAGCACAGCAGGGCGATGAGCAGAGGGCGCATGCGCGAAGTCTGTCATGGGCGCTGCCCGTCTCCGTCCTGCGCTGCAGCACAGGCATCCCAGGCAGCGCATGCCTGCGCTATCCGTGTTGTGGTGGGCCAGGGCGCCTCGCTTCATCCCCGATCGCCCCCGGCTCATCCCGGATTTCACACAGTTCGTCGCGTGCCGCTTGTCGCTCCCCCGGCCGGCGCCCAGAGTCTGCCCCTGTCCGCTGGGAGCGCACTCGTGAACAAGGGAATTCCGTATCTGCTTGCTGCACTGGTTCTGCTGACATGGTCGGCAGGCTGGGCCGAGCCGGTGCTGGCCCTGTTCCAGCACGCGCAGACCTGCCTGGCCGACGGCGGCGACTTCGATCTGCTGCGCCTGCGCTGCCAGCCGCAGCCCAGTGGGTTGTGCATCGGCCAGGCAACGCTGTGGTTCTGGCTGAGCGGCATCGTCTTCGCACTGCTGGCGCTGCTGGGCACGCGACGCGGCACGCGCTGACACGCGAGCGGCCAACCGGCATCATCACCCTCTGTCTGAGGGAGGCCACATGGGTCCGAGCGAAAAAGAAAAGATGCTGTCCGGGCTGCCCTACCGCCCCGGTGATCCGGCGCTGCAGGCCGACATGGCCGCCGCCAAGGTCTGGATGGTCCGCTACAACGCCGCCCTGGCCGAAAGCCCGGCCGTGCGCCGCGCGCTGTTGCGCGAGCAGCTCGGCGCGGTCGGCGAAGGCGCGGTGATCCGGCCGCCATTCCATTGCGACTACGGCTACAACATCCGCCTGGGGCAGGGCGTGTTCCTCAACTACAACTGCGTGATCCTGGACGTGGCCGAGGTCAGCATCGGCGATGGCACCCAGATCGGTCCTGCAGTGCAGCTCTACGCCGCCGACCATCCGCGTGATCCCCAGGCGCGGGCGGAAGGCCTGGAGTCGGCCAGGCCGATCCGGATCGGGCGCAATGTCTGGATCGGGGGCGGCGCGATCGTGCTGCCCGGCGTCACCATCGGCGATGACGCGGTGGTGGGCGCGGGCAGTGTGGTCACCCGCGACGTGCCTGCGGGCGCGACCGTGGTGGGCAATCCGGCGCGGGCGGTGCCTGCCCGCGGCCACGGCGATTGATCCAGCTCAAGGCACTGCGTCCACACCGGGTGTGCAATGGTGATGTTCCCATTGCCCACCCCAAGGAGCTCTGCCATGTACAAGCGCATCCTGATTGCCACCGATGGTTCGGAGCTGGCCGAGAAAGGCCTGGCCAAGGGCCTGGAGCTGGCCAAGGACCTCGATGCCGAGGTCGATATCGTGACCGTCTCCGAGCCATGGGCCGTCGGTATGTACGACGCGATGGGCTGGAGCGTGGGCTACATGAACACGCCCGAATACAAAGCCGATCGCGAAGAGACCGCGCAGAAGGTGCTGCAGCCGGCCAAGGCCGCCGCAGAGGCGCAGGGCCTGCGCACTGAAACCGTGCATGTGCTGGACCGCTATGCCGCCGACGGCATCATCGATACCGCCACCGAGCGCGGCAGCGACCTGATCGTGATGACCTCGCATGGCCGCCGTGGTGTGACCCGCGTGCTGCTCGGCAGCCAGACCGCCGAAGTGCTGGCACGCAGCACGGTACCGGTGCTGGTCATCCGATAACGGAGAAGCGGTAGTGCCGGCCGCTGGCCGGCAGTGCCCCTCAGTGCCCGTCAATCGCGCAGTTTCAACGTCTGCGATTCATCCAGCGTGCCATCCGGCTGCAGCACCACATAACGCTCGCCGCTGCGGTCGAACAGCACCGGGATCGGGTCGCGGAACAGCGGGCGGCGCACGAAGCGCAGCTGCCAGCCGAAATGCTCCAGCGTCTCCACCGCCTGGCGTTGCTCTGCAGTAAGGCCGGCGCGCAGTTCAGCCGGATTTGGATCGTGGCGGCGTTCGGGTGTAGTCATCGAGCGTGGGCAAGCGGGGACGGGGGTCAGTGCCTTGCCGGCCCCGTGCGGTCACGGGGCGGCAGTGCGGTCGACGCCCGGAATCACCAGCTGTAGAGCTTCCAATACACCGGCGAGACGCCGTCCTTGTCGCTGTCCATGCGGCCATCGCCGTTCTGGTCGTACATGTAGAACGGGGCACCGCGCGACGGGGTCACCTTGACCATCCGCAGCTGGCCGCCCACCCGGTATTCCTCGATGGTGTCGCCGTTGTCCTTCACCGTCTTGACCACATCGGCACCAGTGACATCAACCGGGGGCCTGCCGCCGCCACCGGTGGCACAGCCGGCCAGCGCGAGCACGCCTGCGAGCAACAGAATCTTCATGGGCCGGGAGTCCTTGGGCGAAGAGGGCCTGATTATGCCCGATGGATCGTGAGGCCGGTGCCGACGACGGTCAGGGCCGGGCGCGTAGAATCGCCCCATGAGCCGATTAGTCCTGATTGACGGGTCCAGTTACCTGTATCGCGCGTTCCACGCGCTTCCGCCGCTGACCAACGCACACGGTGAACCCACCGGCGCACTGTTCGGCGTGGTCAACATGCTGCGCGCCACCTTGAAGGAGCGCCCCGAGTACGTCGCCTTCGTGGTCGATGCGCCCGGCAAGACCTTCCGTGACGACCTGTATGCCGACTACAAGGCCAACCGCCCGCCGATGCCCGACGACCTGCGCCCGCAGATCGAGCCGATGTGCCGCATCGTCGAGGCGCTGGGCCTGAGCATCCTGCGCATCCCCGGCGTGGAAGCCGATGATGTGATCGGCACGCTGGCCCTGCAGGGCCACCGCGATGGCCTGCAGGTGACCATTTCCACCGGCGACAAGGACTTCGCCCAGCTGGTCCGCCCGGGTATCGAGCTGGTCAACACCATGACCGGCAGCCGCATGGATTCGGACGCGGCGGTCATGGAGAAGTTCGGCGTGCGCGCCGACCAGATCGTCGACCTGCTGGCGCTGATGGGCGACGCCGTGGACAACGTGCCCGGCGTGGAAAAGTGCGGTCCCAAGACCGCCGCCAAGTGGCTGGCCGAGTACCAGCACCTGGATGGGGTGATGGCGGCGGCCCCGACCATGAAGGGCAAGATCGGCGAGAACCTGCGCGCGGCGCTGGAGCGCCTGCCGCTCAACCGCGAGCTGGTCACGATCCGCACCGATGTGCCGCTGGAGGTAACGGCGCAGACCCTGCCACTGCGCGAGCCGGACGTGCCGTCGCTGAGCGAGCTGTACCTGCGTTACGGCTTCACCCAGGCGCTCAAGGAGCTGGGCGGTCCCGTGCCGGCCCCGGCCGCTGCCAGCGAGG
Source organism: Stenotrophomonas sp. (assembly GCA_003484865.1). Classification (GTDB taxonomy): domain Bacteria; phylum Pseudomonadota; class Gammaproteobacteria; order Xanthomonadales; family Xanthomonadaceae; genus Stenotrophomonas. The sequence continues at coordinate 2,770 of DMZT01000501.1, read as the reverse complement.
CCCCGGTCAGCCTGCGTGGCACCGCGGCCGGCTACGCCCGTGCCACGCCGGAGGTGGCGGTGGTGCCGGTCGACCCGGCGCTCTCCGCCCCCGGCGAGTACGAGATGGTGCTGACCACCGAGCAGCTCGACGCCTGGGTGCAGCGCCTGGCCGATGCCGAGCTGATCTCGTTCGATACCGAGACCGACGCGCTGGACGCCATGCGCGCCAACCTGGTCGGCATCAGCCTGGCGGTCGAGCCGGGCCGCGCCGCCTATATCCCGGTCGGCCATGATTACCCCGGCGCGCCGGCCCAGCTGCCACGCGAGCAGGTGCTGGCCGCGCTGCGTCCTGCCCTGGAAGACCCCTCCAAGAAGAAGCTTGGCCAGCACGGCAAGTACGACCTGCACGTGCTGCGCCGCCACGGCGTGAACCTGCAGGGGTACCACGACGACACCATGCTGGAGAGCTTCGTGCTCAATTCCACCGCCACGCGCCATGACATGGACTCGCTGGCGATGCGCTACCTGGGCTACACCACGATCAAGTTCGAGGAGGTGGCCGGCAAGGGTGCCAAGCAGATCTCGTTCTCGCAGGTGGGCCTGGACGAAGCCTGCCGCTACGCCGCCGAAGATGCCGACGTGACCCTGCGCCTGCACCACGCCCTGCAGCCACAACTACAGGCCACGCCCTCGCTGGACAGCGTCTACCGCGACATCGAGATGCCGCTGGTGCCGGTGCTGACCCGCATCGAAGCCAATGGCGTGCACATCGACATGGCCGAACTGCGCCGGCAGAGCCAGGACCTGGGCTCGCGCATGCTGGCTGCCCAGCAGAAGGCCACCGAGCTGGCCGGGCGCACCTTCAACCTGGATTCGCCCAAGCAGCTGCAGGCCGTGCTGTTCGACGAACTGCAGCTGCCGGCACTGGTGAAGACCCCCAAGGGCCAGCCCAGCACCAACGAAGAGGCGCTGGAGGCGATCGCCGAGCAGCATGAACTGCCGCGGGTGATCCTGGAGTACCGCGGGCTGGCCAAGCTGCGCAGCACCTACACCGACAAGCTGCCGGAGATGATCAACCAGGACACCGGGCGGGTACACACCAGCTACCACCAGTCCGGCGCCGCCACCGGTCGGCTGTCCTCGTCCGACCCGAACCTGCAGAACATCCCGATCCGCACCGAGGATGGCCGCCGCATCCGCCGCGCCTTCGTGGCCCCGCCGGGCCGCAAGATCCTGGCCTGCGATTACTCGCAGATCGAGCTGCGGATCATGGCCCACCTCTCCGAGGACCCCGGCCTGGTGCGGGCGTTCGAGCAGGGCGTGGACGTGCACCGGGCGACGGCGGCGGAAGTCTTCAGCCGCCGCCTGGAAGAGGTGACCTCCAACGAGCGCCGGGCCGCCAAGGCGATCAACTTCGGCCTGATGTACGGCATGAGCGCGTTCGGCCTGGCCCGCAACCTGGGCATCGACCGCGGCCAGGCCCAGGATTACGTGGCGCTGTACTTCAGCCGCTACCCGGGCGTGCGCGATTTCATGGAGCGGATGCGCCAGCAGGCCCGCGACCAGGGCTATGTGGAAACCCTGTTCGGCCGCCGTCTGTACCTGAACGACATCAACGCCCGCAACCAGGGCCTGCGCGCCGGTGCTGAACGGGCCGCGATCAATGCCCCGATGCAGGGCACCGCGGCGGACATCATCAAGCGCGCCATGGTCAAGGTGGACAGTTGGCTGGAGGATCACGGCGACCAGGCCAAGATGATTCTGCAGGTGCACGATGAACTGGTCTTTGAAACCGAAAGTAGTTTCCTCGACACCTTGCGTTTGAAAGTCGTGGAACTGATGTCCTCGGCCGCCGAACTGCGTGTACCGCTGGTGGTGGATGCGGGCGTGGGCGACAACTGGGATGAGGCCCATTGAGGCCTGAATCACAGTCAAAAGGCTGAATTGGTTCAGTGCGCCACGATAATCTGACTGTTGGATGAATGTTTCTGGGAGGAGGCCCGAATTAATTGGGCCCCTTCACGAACTATCAATGTTCGGAGTGCTTTGATAGACCTCGACAGGCGCAATGCCTGTTGTGGATCTCTCCCATCCCCTGGAGCAGATCTCGGAACGGGGGCTCCTCCCCAAGCACCCGTTCCCCGGCCCCGCTAACCTCCCCCTGGTTGGCGGGGCTTTTTATTTGTGGCGCCGAAAACCCCGCGCGGCCCGCCGCACGAGAGACCCCGCGCGGCCGATTGCCGTTTGCCCTGCGCGCGGCCCATGCTGTGGGCTGGACCCGGGGAGAACCGCATGAGCGACCTGTTTGCATTGGCCATGCCGTGGTGGGAATTCATCCTGCGCGCGGTGGTGGTGTACGCGGTGGTACTGGGCATGGTCCGGCTCTCCGGCAAGCGCGCGCTGGGCCAGATCACCCCGTTCGATGTCTTGCTGATCGTGCTGCTCGGCAACGCGGTGCAGAACGCGCTGCTTGGCGAAGACACCTCCCTGGGCGGCGGCCTGCTGCTGGCGGCGACCCTGATCTCGATCAACTACGGCGTGGGCTGGCTCAGCACGCGCAGTCGGCGCGTGGAAACGCTGGTCGAAGGCGAGCCGATCCTGATCGCCCGTGATGGCAAGGTGCTCGATTCCGTGCTCAAGCGCGAGCTCGTGACCCCGGCCGATCTGGACGCAGCGATGCGTCAGCAGGGCTGCCTGTCCATCGACGATGTCGCCCTGGCGGTGCTGGAGATCAACGGGCACATCACCATCGTGCCGAAGAAGGCGTAGAGCCACCCCATGGGTGGCTG
>DMZT01000504.1 GCA_003484865.1 Stenotrophomonas sp. | reverse complement strand
GAGCAGGCTGCTGCGCTTGCCCTGCGACGGCGGCTCCTCGGTTCCCAGCGGTGCGGGCAGCAGATTGCGGTAATCCACCGGCGCATCCAGCGGGAACGGCTTGAACTCGTAGATGTTGAAGCCAAGCTCGCGCAGGTTGCGGCGTTTGTACTTGTAGGACAGCGCGTAGACGATCGGGTTGTCGGTGGCGGCCAGGCTGTTGGTCGAGACCACCACGCGCGGCGCCTGCTCGCGCTTGCGCAGGGTGCGGAACAGCTGCTGCGCCGGCTTGGACAGGACCAGATACGGCGTCTGCAGCAACACCTCGGACTGCGCGCTGGCAATCAGCGCATCCAGCTGCGGTTCGGTCACGTGCTGGCCGTTGGCCGGCTGGCTGGTGCGTTCGCGGCGATGTTTGCGTGGCAGGTCCGCGACGTACTGCACCGAGGCTACCGGCAGAGCGGTGTCGACGAAGGTACGCCGCACGAAGTCCGGATCGTTGGCTTCTTCGCTGACCCGCTCGACCCGCTCCGGGCGCCGGAAGTCGGCCGGCGGCATGGCCGGTACGCCCTGGCGGAGCAGGGTTCGCCCCACATCGTTGAGGCGCTCGGCCGGCACGCTGCGCGGCGCGCGCCAGAAGGCATCGAAGTTGGCGGCCATCTCGCGCACTTCCGGGCCGGCCACGATCACGTCGCGGTCGCGGAAATTGTATTCACTGTCCCAGTCGTAATAGTCGTCCTGGTAATTGCGCCCACCGACCACGCCCAACGCATCGTCGACCACCAGCAGCTTGTTGTGCATGCGCTGGTTGAAGCGGCGGAAGCAGCAGACCACGCTGGCGGCGTAGTCGAAGTAGTTCAGGCGTGCCTTGCCGAAGGTCGGGTTGTAGACCCGCAGCGAAAAATTGGCATGGCTACCGGACAGGGCGCCGAGAATCTCCAGATCGGAGATCGCCGAGAGCTGGTCGATCAGCACGCGCACCTTGACCCCGCGGCGGGCGGCCGCCTGCAGTTCGTCCAGCACCAGCCGGGCGCTGTCGTCCTTGTCGAAGATGTAGGTCTGCAGATCGATGCTGCGGGTGGCGCTGCGGATCAGGTTCAACCGTGCGACCAGCGAGATCTCGCCTTCGTCCAGGATGGTGGCGTAATGCCGCGGCTGCCCCGGGTGGGATTCGGCAAAGGCGCGGCCACCGAGCGCGCGCAGCGGTGAATCCAGCGCGCAGCGGTCCGGCTGGTCGCAGTCGACCACGGTCGAGCGCGCCTGCACGGCGATGCCGGCCGCGCGCTCGCGTTCGGCGTTGGACAGCGAGGCACAGCCGCTGCCCAGCAACAGCGTTGCCAGCACCAACAGACGCAGCAATGGATTCACGGTTTCGGCGCCTCGCTCAGACGCGCACGCAATACAAAGGTCACTCGATCACTCAGGGCAAGCTGCCAGCTGTCCATTCCATACCGGCCACGTTGGACGGTACCGCGGCTGACCACATCGCAATCATACCCGGCCCGGGCACAGGCCGGCGGCTCGACCCGCAGGGTCTCCGGATGGCTGACCCCGCGCAGGATCAGCCGGCCCTGGATGCTGCCGCCCTTGTCCACCACCTCGGGCCAGTAGGGCAGCGAGTCGAACTCGACCACCGGGTAGCGGGCCGAGTCGAAGAACTCCTCGCCGCGCATCCAGCCGGTGTACCGGGGCTTGCCGGGGATTTCCACATAACGGGTGAACATCCGCAGGTGCACCTGGTGGCGACCGTCGGAGAGCACCTCGATGTTGCCTTCAAAGCGCGGGAACACGCCCTCGATGCGCTGTCCCAGCCGCGTCCGGATCTCAAACCCGAAGCGCGAACTGGCCGTATCGAAGGCCAGGGCATGGCTGGTCGGAGCCGGTACCGACGACGGCGGGGCGGCATGCACCGCCCCTGCCATCAACAGCAGCCCGGACCACGCCGCGCGGACTGCCCACACTGCTTACGGCCACCAGAAGGCGGTCAGGCTGGCCACGCCAGGCTCGATGGCGGCCTCACGGTCGAAGGCCAGTACCGCGATCCCACCCGGCGGCATGCCCCGGTAGTCGCTGCTGGTGCCCTCGCTCATCAGGGCCACCAGTTGTTCCAGGCCGGGGTTATGGCCCACCACCAGCAGGCGGTCCACATCGCGGCGTGCATCGATCAACCCCATCAGGGTGCCGGGGGTGGCCTCATAGACAGCATCCTCCAGCCGCTTCTCGACGAAGCCGGTGATGCCCAGGACGGCTTCCAGGGTTTCGCGGGTCCGCCGCGACGGCGAGCAGAGCACGCAGTCCGGCAGCAGATTGTTTTCCTTGAGCCAGCGGCCGGCGGCCTCGGCTTCGGCCAGACCGACCGGCGACAGCGGGCGGTCCAGATCGGCCTGGCCGGTGCTGGCGGTTTCAGCATGGGCGTGACGCAGCAGTATCAGTTCTCGCATGGGATCTCTCGTGTCAGGCTTTCTTCAGCCACTTCAACAGCGGCTCCCAGTCATTCTGGTGCTCGCGCACCTGGGCCGAGCGGTAGTCGAACAGACTCCGTCCGAGCCCGACCATCACCACATAGCTTTGGCTGTCGCGCAACTGCGCGACGACCTCATACGGCCAATCGGCCAACATCTGTATCGCCTGTTGCGAGGTCTGCGTCCAGGGTTTGGTGCGGTTGAGCACCAGCCCGACCGGCAGGCGGCGGTTATGTACGCGGGGAACCTTGGACAGGCTGTTGAGGAAGCCGACGATGGCTTCGATGTCCAGCGCGGAGGGCAGCACGGGGACCACCACCGCATCGGCAACGTCAAGGAAATGCGGAATATCGTCGGCCATCGCACCGGCCGGGGCATCGATGATGACCTCGTCGGTGCCCTCGGGAACCAGTCGTTCCCAGCTCTTTTTGCGGTACACGTCGATCGGCAGCACGGCGCTTTCCAGGACCGAGCGGCGTTGCGCCCAGCGGGTGCTGGAGCCCTGTGGATCGGCATCGGCCAGGACGGTCCGTTTGCCTTCCAATGCCGAATGCGCCGCCAGGTGGGTGGCGACGGTGGTCTTGCCCACCCCGCCCTTGGAACCGGCCACCAGGATCGTCTTCATGCAAGCCTCGCTTCCGGGGAACGTTCCCGCAGCCTACACCGGCGCCTGTGACGGAGATAGTCGCAGCGCTGAACCAGAACCGACGGCCACGGCTTTGCTATCGTGGGTGGTTCCAATGGACTGACCGCCAGCATGAGCGAACTACAGGACCTGAGCGCGCTGATCCGCGCCAACACCCCGCTGATCATCATCGAGACCCAGGATGAGGGCCGGGTGGTGGAGCTGTTCCGCCAGACCCTGATGCATGTCTGGCGTGCCCTGCACCGCTGGTCGATCACCGAGGGCCTGCGCCGGATCGACATGGACCGCGAGGACGACCCGGTCGGCCCGCCCGATGCCAGTTCGGCCCTGCAGATGATCCGCCAGGCCGAGCAGCGCGGCATCTATCTGCTGCTCGATTTCCACCCCTACCTGGGCTATGCCAGCCACCAGCGCGCCCTGCGCGACCTGATCCAGCGGCGGCACTGCGAGGCCCATGTGCTGGTGCTGATCGGGGCCAAGGTCGAGCTGCCGGCCGAGCTGGAAGCGCTGGCCACCCGCTTCAATCCGCGCCTGCCCGACCTCAACGCGCTGCTGAAGATGCTGCGCGAGGAAGCTGAAACCTATGCGCGCGAGAACGGCGGGCGGCGCGTGGAGGTGGACAACGAGGCGGTCCAGAAGATCCTGCACAACCTGCGCGGACTGAGCCTGGTCGACGCGCGGCGGATCGCCCGGCAGCTGATCTTCGCCGACGGCGCACTCAGCCAGGACGACCTGCCACAGCTGGCCCGGCTCAAGTTCGAGCTGCTCAACCGGGCCGGCCACCTGCACTTCGAATACGACACCACCCGCTTTGCCGACGTGGCCGGGGCCAACCGGCTCAAGCGCTGGGTCAACCAGCGTCGGCCGGTGTTCCTCGGCGGCGCGGGCCCGGCCGGCCTGGACCCGCCCAAGGGCATGCTGCTGCTCGGTGTGCAGGGCTGCGGCAAATCGATGCTGGCCAAGGCAACCGCGGCCGGTTTCGGCGTGCCACTGCTGCGGTTGGACTTCGGCAGCCTGTACGACAAGTACCACGGCGAGACCGAGAAGAACCTGCGCGACGCACTCGCCTCGGCCGAGCAGCTGGCCCCGTGCGTGCTGTGGATCGATGAGATCGAGAAAGGCCTGGCCAGTGGCGGCGAAGACGGCGGCGTGTCGCGCCGCGTGCTCGGCCACCTGCTGACCTGGCTGGCCGAGCGCAAGAGCACGGTGTTCATCGTCGCCACGGCCAACCAGGTGCATGAACTGCCGGCCGAGCTGCTGCGCAAGGGCCGTTTCGACGAAATCTTCTTCGTCGATCTGCCCGATGCCAACACCCGGGTCGAGCTGCTGCGCCTGCACCTGGGCAAGCGCCAGCTCAATGCCGACGACTTCGCGCTGCCCGCGCTGGCGGCCGCGGCGGATGGCTTCTCCGGTGCGGAGATCGAACAGGCGGTGGTCTCGGGGCTGTACGCCGCGCATGCCGAATCACGCGTGCTGGATACCGAACTGTTGATGCAGGAGATCCGCGGCAGCCGGCCGTTGTCGGTGCTGATGGCCGAACAGGTCACCGCGCTGCGCGAGTGGGCACGCGGGCGCACCGTCAGCGCGGACGCGTAGCGCCGACCGTTGGTCGGCTGCCGCATCACGGCGGCCCCTGAACACCGGCCCCGCGCTGCAACACCCACACCCACGCCGGCAGCGTCACCAGTGACAGCAGGATCCCGTAGCCGACCAGTGCAGCGGCCAGGCGCGGGGCCAGGCGATGGGACATTGCCAGCGCGGCGGCGGTGATCATGGTCGGCATCGCCGACTCCAGCACATTGGCCTGCAGCATTGTGCCGTGCAGGCCGAACGCCCAGGAGATCGGCAGCGCCAGTGCCGGCATCACCAGCAGCTTGAGCAGCAACCCGATGCCCAGGGGCTTGAGTTCATCCAGTGGCAGGCGCAGCTGGATGGAGAAACCGACCGCCAGCATCACCAGCGGCAGCATCGCATCGGCCAGCTGCTTCAGTCCGGTGCCGATCCAGCCCGGCGGCTGTTCAGGCATCAGGGTCAACGCGAACAGCAACGCCCACAGCGGCGGGAACTTCGCGATCCGCAGCAGGATCTGCGCGGCGGTAGGCGGGGTGTCGCCGCTGTAGCGCGCGATCACATACAGGCCGAACGTGGACAGCAGCACGAAGGTGCCGAACTGGTCGTAGACCACCGCATACGGCAGTGCGTGATCACCGAGCAGCGCACGCACCATCGGGTAGCCGATGAAACTGGAATTGGACAGCGCCACGCAGATCAGCAGCACCGCATGCACGTCGCGGGCGAAGCCGAAGACGCGCGTGGCCAGGCTGACCCCGGCCAGCGTGCACAGCATCAACAACCACGGCGTGGCGACCAGCCCGATCAGGCTGATATCCAGATGCAGCCGCGGGACGTAGATCAGCACCGCCGACGGCAGGCAGACATACAGCACGATGCGGTTGAGCACATCGGCCGTGTTGTCGGGCAACGCGCGCAGACGCGAGAACGCCATGCCCAGGCCGAGCATGGTCAGGATGAGAGCGAATGCATCGAACGCCATCGCGACAGCCTAGCCGATCCGGCAGTGGCCGCCGCCCCGACCATGGTCGAAACGGAAGGGTACGGCGGCCTCACCCGCCCCGATCACGGCCAGGCGGGCGGCTTCTCTGCCCACGCCCGCTGTACCTCGGCCAGCGTGCTGCGTTCGCTGTCGCGCCAACCCGGCAACAGTTCGGCATAGCGGTCCGTTCCGTTCCACTGCTGTGGCTCGGTGCGCACGGCCGCGGCATACCACTGCACGGCTTCGGTCTTGCGGCCCAGCGTCCACAAGGCCAGCGCGAAGGTGGGCGGCACCCACCCGGGGTTCCCGCGCAGCGTGTTCTGGGCCGCTGTCCACTGGGCCAGTGCAGCGTCGGTCTCCCCGAGGCGGAACAGATCCCAGCCATAGTTCCACCGCACGGAACGGCCCACCACCGAACTGGCCGACGCGGTCGTGGCGGCCTGTTCGTAAAGACTGCGTCCCAGCTCAGGGCGGCCCTGCGCGATGGCTACGCCCGCCAGCTGCACGGTGGCCTCCAGCGTCTTGCGGCCGCGCTCGCGGTGTTTCATCAGTTGGTCGACGAGATCCCCGCCCTCGCCCTGCACCACCACCATCGGGGCGGCGGCCACGTCATTGTCGAAGTAGAACTCCTGCACCGCCGGCAGCGATTGCGCCGACACATTGAACACACCAGCCCCCATGGCCAGCATCACGCCGGCCAGCCTCTGTCTTGCAACTGCCATGCAAACTCCCCCAGGTTGTCACAACAACCTCCCCTCCTGATCCTAACCGCAGCGCGGGCCCGGCACCAAGCGCGGCCGACCAACGGTCGGATCTACCCGGCGCGCCGCCACACCCGCAGGCGGTTGTTGGCCGGCATCGCCACGTCCTCGGCCAGCCGCAGGCCCACCCCGGCCGCCAGGGCATCCACCGCTTCGGCATCGCGGATGCCCGAGGCCGGGTCCCGCGCCTTCAGCCACGCATCGAACTGGCGATTGCTCTCGCTGCTGTAGGCACCGTGGGCGTTGAACGGACCGTAGACGCACAGCACGGCGTCCTCGGCCATCACGGCAGGCAACCCGGCGAACAACGCCTGCACGTGCGCCCAGCTCATGATGTGCAGGGTATTGGCAGTGAACACCGCATCGAACGCCAGCGGTGCGTCCGGCAGCGGCCCCAGCCCGGCCGCGGGCGACAGCTCCGCCTGCAGCGGCCACGGCGCC
>DMZT01000070.1 GCA_003484865.1 Stenotrophomonas sp. | reverse complement strand
CAGCCGCCCGGCACCGCCGGCATCCCCTGCCCCGCGTGCCACCGCCCCGGTGCGCACCCCGCGCAGCACGTCGGCCGATGACGGCAACTGGCAAGTGTTCTGAGTTCCCGCGGCGATCCCACGATCGCCGCGCCCCCTTCCCCTGCGAGTCCGCCCGTGTCCACGCCCCCAGCCAACGCCGCTTCACCGAACGCTCGCGAATTCGAGTTCGCCGACCGTGACTTCCGCCGCGTCTGCGAGCTGATCTACCAGCGCGTCGGCATCTCGCTGGCCCCGGCCAAGCGCGACATGGTCTATGGACGGCTGTCGCGGCGGCTGCGTGCGCTCGGCATGCGCAGCTTCAGCGACTACCTGGACCAGCTCGAAGCCCACGGCGGTGACGAATGGCAGGCGTTCACCAACGCCCTGACCACCAACCTCACCGCGTTCTTCCGCGAACCGCACCACTTCGAGAAGCTCGCCGAGGAACTGCGCCTTCGCGCCGGCCATGGCACGCTGCAGCTGTGGTCGTGCGCGGCCTCGACCGGCGAAGAACCCTACTCGATGGCGATCACGGCCTGCGAGACCTTCGGCACGCTCAAACCGCCGGTGCGCATCCTGGCGACCGACGTGGACACCCAGGTGCTGGCCACCGCCAGCCGCGGCGTGTACGCGATCGACCGGGTCGCCGGACTGGATCCGGCGATCCGCAAGCGCTACTTCCAGCGCGGTACCGGCCCCAACGAAGGGCATTGCCGGGTCAATCCAGCCCTGCGTGACCTCATCGACTACCGTCCGCTCAACCTGCTCGCCAGCCGTTACGACGTCGGCGGCCCGTTCGATGCCCTGTTCTGCCGCAACGTGATGATCTATTTCGACAAACCGACCCAGCGCGGGATCCTCTCGCGTCTCATCCAGCACATGGGCGATGACGGCCTGCTCTATACCGGCCACTCGGAGAACTACCTGCACGCCGCCGACCTGATCCAACCCTGCGGCCGCACGCTGTACAAGCGCGCGCCGGGAGCACCGGTATGAGTCTGCCGATCCGTAACGACGAGGTGATGCGCTATTTCGACAGCCGCTTCCAGGTGACCGCCGCCAAGCTGCTGCCGACCCAGTACCTCGCCGTGGATGACAACACCGCACTGACCACCACGCTGGGCTCCTGCGTGGCCGCCTGCCTGCGCGATCCGGTGCTCAAGATCGGTGGCATGAACCATTTCCTGCTGCCCGAAGGCAACGTCGGTGATGGCGCGCCCGCGCGCTACGGCAGCTACGCGATGGAACTGCTGATCAACGATCTGCTCAAGCGCGGCGCGCACCGCAAGCGGCTGGAGGCCAAGGTGTTCGGCGGGGCCAACGTGCTCAAGGGCTTCACCAGCAACCCGGTTGGCACCCGCAACGCCGAGTTCGTGCGCCAGTACCTGCAGGCCGAGCACATTCCGATCATCGCCGAGGACCTGTGCGGCATCCATCCACGCAAGGTGTGGTTCTTCGCCGATACCGGCCGCGTGGTGGTGCAGCGCCTGCCGCACGCCCATGAAGCTGAAGTGGCCGCGACCGAATCGGCCGTGCGCGCCCGCCTGTCCAAGGCCCCGGTCACCGGTGGCGTGGAGCTGTTCGAATGACCCACGGCGTGCCCTGCAAAGTCCTGATCGTCGACGACTCGGCGGTCGTCCGCCAGATGCTGAGCGAGATCCTCGCCAGCGATCCCGGCATCGAGGTCGTCGGCACCGCTGCCGATCCCCTGCTGGCGCGCGAGAAGATCAAGCGCCTGGCGCCGGACGTGATCACGCTGGACGTGGAAATGCCACGGATGGATGGCCTGGCCTTCCTGGAAAACCTGATGCGCCTGCATCCGCTGCCGGTGGTGATGATCTCCTCGCTCACCGAGCGCGGTGCCGACACCACCCTGCAGGCGCTGGCGCTGGGCGCGGTGGACTTTGTCTCCAAGCCGAAGCTGGATGTCGCCCGTGGCCTGCAGGGCTACGCCGACGAGATCATCGCCAAGGTCAAGATGGCCGCGCGCTCGCGCGTGCGCCCGCTGTCCCGGCCCAATCCCCCGCGGATCACCCTGGGTGCCGTGGCGCCGGTGGCGACACCGCGCTCCATCCAGTTCCGCACCACCGACCGCCTGATCGCCATCGGCGCCTCCGCCGGGGGCACCGAAGCCCTGCGCGTGGTGCTCGAAGGCCTGCCGGCCGATGCCCCGGCCGTGGTGATGACCCAGCACCTGCCGGCGCAGTTCAGCACCCCGTTCGCCGAGCGCCTGGACCGCCATTCGGCAATGTCGGTGCGCGAAGCCACCGACGGCGAAGCGGTCCTGCCCGGCCATGCCTACCTGCCGCCCGGTGGCAAGCACCTGCGCGTGATCCGGGACGGTGCGCGCTGGCGGTGCCGGATCGACGACGGTCCGCCGATCAACCGGCACAAGCCGGCGGTGGACGTGCTGTTCCGCTCGGTGGCCGAAAGCGCGGGCGCCAATGCCATCGGCGCGATCCTGACCGGTATGGGCGACGATGGTGCGCGCGGCTTGCTGGATCTTCGCAACGCCGGTGCCCCGACCCTGGTGCAGGATGAAGCCACCAGCGTGGTCTGGGGCATGCCGGGCAGCGCGGTGAGGATCGGCGCGGCCGAGGAAATGGTGCCGCTGGAGCGGATTGCGGAGCGGTTGATGGCGTTGGCCCGCAGCTAGCGGCGGCGGGCCGGTCGACACCTACGCCCAGTACAGCCGCATCGGGTTGTCCACCAGCAGCCTGCGCTGCAGATCCGCGGTCACTGCGATACGCGGAATGACGTCCACCAGCGTACCGTCGTCGGGCATGTGCGAGGTCAGATTGGGGTGCGGCCAGTCCGTCCCCCACAAGACCCGGTCCGGGAATCTCTCCACCAGGTGGCGCGCGAACGGCACCACGTCGTCGTAATGCGGCGGCCCACTGCGCGAGAGGCGCTCCGGGCAGCTGACCTTGCTCCACACATTGGCGTGCTCATCCATCAGCCGCACGAACTGCTGGAACGCCGGACCTTCCACGGGCTGGGTCACGTCCGGTCGGCCCATGTGGTCCACCACCACGGTGGTCGGCAGTGAGGTGAAAAAGTCCCAGCGCTCGGCCAGATCGGCCGCCTCGAAGTAGACCACCACGTGCCAGCCCAGCGGCGCAATGCGCTCGATGATCGCGCGGTAGTACGCATCCGGCTTGGGATCGACCAGCCGCTTCACGAAATTGAAGCGGACCCCGCGCACGCCCGCCGCGTGCAGCTCACGCAGTTCAGCATCGGTCACGCTGTCACGCACGGTCGCCACGCCACGGGCGCGGCCGCCCGCACTGCGCAGGGCATCGACCAGGGCACTGTTGTCGGCGCCATGGCAGGTGGCCTGGACGATCACGCTGCGCTCGAATCCCAGCAGGTCACGCAGCGCGAACAGCTGTTCCTTGCCGGCGTCGCATGGGGTGTACTTGCGCTCGGGTGCGTAGGGGAAGCGGTCGCCCGGCCCGAAGACATGGCAATGCGCGTCCACGGCGCCCATGGGCGGCACGAAGCGCGGCACGCTCGGTGTGGGGCAGAAATCCAGCCAATCGGCGTCTTTCACGAAATCACTCATCACAGGCCCCTCGCCTTCAGCTGCGCATCCAGACGCGGATAGACCCGCCGCGCGTTGCCTTCGCACACCTTACGGCGATCGCTCTCGGACAGGCCCAGCGCGTTCACATACCGCAGCGTGTCGTCGAAGAACTGCCCCGTTTCCGGATCGATGCCGCGGACCGCGCCGACCATTTCCGAACCGAACAGGATGTTGTCGATGTCGATGACCTTGAAAAGAAGATCAATGCCCGGTTGATGATAGACGCAGGTATCGAAGAACACGTTCTTCATGACGTGCTCGTTCAGCGGCGGCTTGCCCAGCATGTCGGCCAGGCCACGGAAACGCCCCCAGTGATAGGGAACCGCACCGCCGCCGTGCGGAATGATGAAACGCAACGCAGGGAAGTCACGGAACAGGTCGCCCTGCAGGAACTGCATGAACGCGGTGGTATCGGCGTTGAGGTAGTGCGCGCCGGTGGCATGGAAGTTGGCGTTGCAGCTGCCCGAGACATGCACCATCGCCGGAACGTCCAGTTCCACCATCTTCTCGAAGAACGGATACCAGGCCTTGTCGGTGAGCGGCAGGCCGGTCCAGTGGCCGCCGGACGGGTCCGGGTTGAGGTTGCAGCCCACGAAGCCGAGCTCGTTGACGCAGCGCTCCAGCTCGGCGATCGAATGGGCGATCGGCACGCCCGGCGACTGCGGCAGCTGGCACACGCCGATGAAGGTCTCCGGATACAGCGCCACCACGCGGGCGATCAGGTCGTTGCAGCGGCGTGTCCATTCCGCGCTGACCCGTTCGTCGCCGATGTGATGGGCCATGGTGCTGGCACGCGGGGAGAAGATGGTCATGTCGGCACCACGCTCGCGCAGCAGGCGCAACTGGTTGGCCTCCACGCTCTCGCGCAACTCCGCATCGCTGATCTCCGGGTAGACCGGCGCCGGCAGCGAGGGGTCGTGGTAATGCGCGATCTGCTGTTTGCGGAAGGCGTCGTGGCTGGCGGGGGCGGTCGTGTAATGACCGTGGCAATCGATGATCATGCAGGGGCCTCGTGGGGGATCAATCACCAGCCGAACAGCTGGGCGAAGTGGATGTCCATGCGCAGCCCGACAATCAGCGCATCGGGAATGTCGGTGGTACGGGTAGGCGCGTAGAGGGGATCGGGGTTGATGACGTACTGCAGGTTGGGCATCAGGCGGATGCCCTTGTGCACGGCCCAGCCATAGCTGAGCTCGGCGATGATCTCGTCCGCATGCGGCGCACCGTTGCCGCCATTGCGGGTACGCCGGTCGCGCAGGAAGTCGATCTGTTCGTCACTGAAGTGGGTGTTGGAGACAAACATCGCCAACGTGTCCTGCTCGCGGCCGGCGAAGGTGCCGGTCTTGACGAAGCCGGCCGAGACGAAGGTGTCGACCGGCGCTTCGTTGCCCGTGTTCACGTACGCGCGCGCAAACAGCGCGAGGTTGCGCTTGCCTGTACCCCGCCAGACCGTCTGATCGGCCATGGCATACCCGCCCGACCGCGCACCGTCCTGCACCGCGGTCGGCCTGCCGGTCAGCGCTGCGGAGGTGCCGTTGGCATCGTAGTAGGAGCTCTTGCCACCATCGCTGTTGCGGTACATGCCCAGCCGGAAGGTCCGCGGCAGACGGTCATTGGCGAAGCTGGTCTGGTAGCCGACTTCATACGCGGTGATGGTCCCGGTACCCTCGCCCACCGAGAAGTCCAGGCCGTTCTTGCCGGCCTTGTTCAAGGCGTTGTTGTAGTCGAAGGCACCGGCCTGCGCATACCAGCGGTCATTCACGTCGTAGCGCACGATCCCGGCCCAAGACGCGTTCGGGTAGGCAGTGATGCCCAGATCGGTGATCGCCCCATACGGGGTCAGGCACATCGCGTTGCTCATGAACACGCAGTTGAGCGCGGAGCTGTTGAAGTAGCTGTTCACCGGGGCACGACCGGCAATGATGCTCAGGCCGTTGTCGAAGCGGTGGCGCAGGGTCAGCCGGGTCAGGCGCCCGCCGGCCACCGGCCGCCAGGTCTGCTGGGCACTGATCGAATTGCCGATTTTCTCGCGCGCCAGGTTGCGGCCGGCGAACCAGGCCCACTGCGCATCGACGTCGGTGTTGTGGATACCCCACAGCGTGTCCAGATCAAACTTGGACTGGGCCATCACCCAGTACGAGCCTTCGGTGCCCTGCTCGACACCACCGACCGGATTGGAGGCGACGTTGCCGACCAGGTCCAACGTGAGATCGACGCCATCGGGCAGACTGCCCTTGGGTGAAGCGGACGCGGCGAACGCCGGCGCCGCCAGGCTGGCAGCCACCAGCAGGCAAAGGGTATTGCGGGGAAAACGGGACACAAGCGCCTCCTGTGCGCGGCCGCAGCCGCGCAACGGATGGATGTCGGGAGGCCGCGGCAGCGCCGCGGCGGCAGGATCAGACGGTGGCGGCAGTCAGCACGCGGCGTCTCAGCCGCCGAGTGCCGATCTGCTCGGCCAGCACCTTCTCGTCGAGCTTGCCTTCCCACTTGGCGATGACCAGCACCGCGATCGCATTGCCGATCAGGTTCACGAAGGTCAGGCCCTCTGCCAGGATCCGGTGGATGCCCAGGATCAACGCGATGCTCGCCACCGGAATCGTGCCGGTGGTACCCAGCGTCGCCGCCAGCACCACGAATGCCGCGCCGGCCACACCGGCCGCGCCCTTGGAGGTCAGCAGCAGCACCGCGATCAGGCCCAGCTGGTGCCAGACGGTCAGCTCGGTGTTGGTCGCCTGGGCCAGGAACAGCGCGACGGTGGTCAGGTACAGGCAGGTGCCGTCGAGATTGAACGAGTAGCCGGCCGGGATCACGAAACCCACCACACCTTCTTCGCAGCCCAGCTTCTTCATTTTTTCGATCAGGCGCGGCAGGACGGTTTCGGTGGAGGTGGTCGCCGCGACGATAACGATCTCATCGCGCAGGTAGCCCAGCAGCCGCCACAAGCTGGCACCGGTCCACCAGCACACGCTGCCCAGCACCAGCACGGTGAACAGCCCGCAGACCACGAAGAACTCGATGATCAGCTCGCCCAGCGACAGCAGCGAGCCCGCACCGAACTGGCCAACGGTGAAGGCGATTGCACCGAAGGCGCCGATCGGGGCGAAGTACATGATGTAGCCGATGATCTTGAACAGCGCGCCCGAGGTGGACTCGATCACCTTCATCACCGGCGCGCCACGCTCGCCGATCGAGGCCAGCGCCACACCGAACAGCACCGCCACGAAGAGCACCTGCAGCACGTGCGCTTCGGTGAAGGCGCTCACCAGCGTGTTGGGGATGATCGCCATGATGTAGGACACGATCGACTGGTCATGCGCGCTGTGCACGTAGCCCTGGATGCTGGCCATGTCGATAGTGGCCGGGTCGATGTTCATCCCCGCGCCCGGCTTCCAGACATCCACCACCACCAGGCCCACGATCAGCGCCAGGATCGTGATGACTTCGAAGTAGATCAGCGATTTCAGGGCCAGGCGGCCCACGCTGCGCATGTCGCGCATGCCGGCGATGCCATGCACCACCGTGACGAAGATGATCGGACCGATCATCATCCGGATCAGCTTGATGAACGCGTCGCCGAAGGGCTTCATCGCCGAGCCGATGTCCGGCTGCAGCCACCCCAACAGCACGCCGATCACGGTACCTGCCAGCACCTGGAACCAGAGCTGGCCCACAATGCCGAAGCGGCTCGGCCGCTTCTCTACAACGGTCATATCAACCCTCCCAGGTCACAAGAATAAGGACGTCGTGCGTATTCAGTCGAACAGCACGCCGTCGAAGAGCTTTCGCGCGGTGCGCAGTACCGCGGCGCGGGTCACCTGCCCGGCCGCGTCCAGATCCAGCACGGCAGCGGTGCTTCCACTGGGGTGCTCGATCTCCAGCGTCTGATGCGGGCCGCCGGGCAGCGCCGCGAGGGCATGCGCGGGGGAATCTGGCAGCAGACAGGCCGTGGCGACCGTCACTGCCCCAAGCACCCCGATGGAGGCGTGGCAGCGATGCGGAATGAACGAACGGACGCTGATCGCCCCGCCTGCGCGAGGCGCCGCCACCAGCATCATCTTGGGGACGGACTGGGCACTGACATCACCCAACCGCATCAGCGGGCCGGCCTGCAGGCGGATCGCCTCCAACGTGGCCTTGAGCGCCTCATCAGCGTCCAGCGTGGCGCGGTCCTCATGGCCGGTGATGCCCACATCGGAGGCGCGCAGCACGATGCACGGCATGCCGTTGTCGATCAGGGTGGTCTCCACCCCGTCGATGACATCGACAGCATGGCCGGTCGGCAGCAGCGCGCCACAGCTGGAGCCGGCGATGTCGGCGAACGCCAATGGAACCGGGGCGGCGCTGCCGGGCACGCCGTCGATGCGTGCCTGGCCGTCATACGCCACCGTGCCCTGCGGCGTCTGCACGGTCGCCGAGGCGAGCGTGCCGGTGTTGCACATGAAGATGCGTACGTCGGTCTGCTCGCCCGTGGCTGCAACCAATCCACGCTCGATGGCGAACGGGCCGACGGCGGCCAGCATGTTGCCGCAGTTCTGCGCATCGCTGACCACGGCCTGGTCCACGAACACCTGCAGGAACAGATAGTCCACGTCGGCATCCGCATGGCGGGAGGGCGCCACGACCGCGACCTTGGAGGTCAGCGGATCAGCGCCGCCCATGCCATCGATCTGGCGCGGATCGGGCGAGCCGAACGCACGTAGCAGGAAGGCATCTCGCGTGGCCGGCTCGGCCGGCAGCTCCGAAGCGAGAAAGAACCCGCCCTTGGAGGTGCCGCCGCGCATCCACATCGCGCGCACGGCCTTACTCATAGCGCAGGCCCTTGGCCGCCAGGCGCTCGCGCATCTGGTAGATGTCCAGGCCCAGCTCGCCCTTGGCCAACCGTTCGCGCTTGTCCGCTTCACGGGCCTCGCGGGCCTGTGCCTCGCGGGCCACATGCGCCGCATCCGCACGCGGCACGATGCAGACCCCGTCGTCGTCGGCGATCACCACATCGCCCGGCCGGACCAGTGCCCCGCCACAGACCACCGGCACATTGACCGACCCCAGCGTTTCCTTGACCGTGCCCTGTGCGTGGATCGCGCGGCTCCAGACCGGGAAGCCCATCGCGGTGAGGTCACGCACGTCGCGTACGCCGGCATCGATCACCAGCCCGCGGCAGCCACGCACCTGGGCCGAGGTCGCCAGCAGATCGCCGAAGTAGCCGTCGGTGCAGTCGCTGGTCGGCGCCACCACCAGCACGTCGCCCTCGCGGAGCTGCTCGATGGCCACGTGCATCATCCAGTTGTCGCCCGGCGGCACCGACACGGTGATCGCGCTACCGGCGATGCGCCCACCGCCATAGATCGGGCGCAGCCGCGGATGCAGCAGACCGCTGCGGCCCTGCGCTTCATGCGCGGTGGCAACACCGGCCTGCGCAAGCACCTGGATCACCGCCGCATCGGCGCGTTCGATAGAAGAGACTACCCGGGACATCCATCCATCCTTCGTTGACGATGGCGCAGTCTGTCCTTGCGCCGCCCAACCCCTCAAGATCGTTTTTCGAAACAGCCATTGGGTTTGGTTATAGTTGATCCATGAGCACATCTCTGGACCTGAACCTCAAGCATCTGCATGCCCTCGCCGCGGTCTACCACCACGGCGGCATCAGCGCGGCCGCACCGCACGTGAATCTGTCCCAGCCGGCGTTGACGCAGGCCATCGCGCGGCTGGAGAAACAGTTGGACGCGCCGCTGTTCGATCGCCAGCCCGGCGGCATGTCGCCGACCGAGGCGGCCGGGCTGCTGGTGCCGCGGATCGAACGCGCGCTTGCCTACATCGCGCACGGTGTCCGCGGGGCCCGCCGGGCCCAGCGCCTGCCGGCGATGCCCGCTGTGGAGCGGCGGGTCACCTTGGGCCAGCTGCGCGCCTTGGCCGCAGTGGATACCG
>DMZT01000069.1:482-4339 GCA_003484865.1 Stenotrophomonas sp. | reverse complement strand
CCGCCTCGCTGTGGGGCATCCGCGTGCCCTTCGCCGAGCTGCTGCAGGACCGCTGGGGCGCCGACGCGGGGTGGTGGAGTTTCCCGGTCAGCTCGTTCTGCGCGATGCTGATGTCGCTGGCGTATTACCGCTGGGGCGGCTGGCGCAAGGCACGCATGCTGCCCAGCCATCACGAGGAACTGGCCGCGCCGGCCGAGGTCCCCGCGTCGCCGCCGTCGCCGGTGGCGGACCCGAATCCGACCACGCCGCTCCAGCCCGCCCGCGTGGGCACCGCACGGCCGGATTAAGCCATGCGTCCCTGCAGCAGCGTCTTCCAGGCAGGCAGTTGGTAGCGTCGCCGCTGGTACCGCATCAGCAGCGCCATCATCACGCCGAACAACAGCCCGGCCATGACAGCACTGCCAATGGTGATGCCGAGCGTGAGCGAGCCAAGGTCCAGGACCAGCCACATCAAGCCGCGCCACAACACGCCCCACAACACGCCAAACAGCCCGCCCATCACGAACAGATTGGCACCGAAGCTGGCGAGCAGCGGTGGCGGCACGCGCAGCCCCATGCGCCACAGCAGCCGATGCAGCGGCGGTGCGCGCATGCCGGCAGGCACGTTGGCGTCGGCCATGGCCTGCAGCGCGTGACGAACATCAGCGGGATAACGGTCCATGTGCTTCTCCATCACGAGGCCACAAATGCAAACGGCCACCCGAAGGTGGCCGTTTGAGGCGACAACCGAAGTTGTCGGCCGGGAATTACTGGGCAGCCTTGGCAGCCAGGCGCGCGGCCTTGGCCTGCGCAGCAGCAGCCAGATCTTCCTTGATGCGGGCAGCCTTGCCTTCCAGACCACGCAGGTAGTACAGCTTGCCGGCGCGGACCTTACCATGACGCTTCACTTCGACCGAGTCGATGATGGCACTGTGGGTCTGGAAGACGCGCTCGACGCCGTAGCCGTGCGAGATCTTGCGGACGGTGAACGCGGAGTTCAGGCCGGCGTTCTTGGTGCCGATGACGACGCCTTCGTAAGCCTGCACGCGCTCACGGTTGCCTTCCTTCACCTTCACGTTGACGACGACGGTGTCACCCTGGCTGAACTTCGGCAGCTCGCGGGTGATCTGGGCGGATTCGAAGTCCGAGAGGATGGATTTGTTCAGCTTGCTCATGGGTGCACCGATAATGTTCGGGTGATCGTGTCGTTCGACAACGTGGGCTCATGCAGTCACCGGACTGTGCTGCACGTTTTTTGTAGGGGTTCCTGCCAACGGGCCCCAAAAGGCCGATGGCAATCCCCAATTGTAAACAAGATCCCGCCCCCGCGCTAGGGGGTTGGATCCTTGGCAACGGCCTGCCGTGCCTGCTCCAGCAGGAGGCGGTCGGCCTTGGACAACTGGCCTTCGTCGAGCAGGTCCGGCCGCCGCAGCGCGGTGCGCAGCAGCGACTGCTGCCGGCGCCAGCGGGCGATGGCGGCATGGTTGCCCGAGCGCAGTACGTCCGGGACAGTGCCCCATTCATGCTGGGCCGGATGGCTGTAATGCGGGCAGTCCAGCAGCCCCTGCGGGCCTTCGAAACTGTCCTGGGCGGCCGATTCGGCATCGCCGAGGGCCCCCTCCTGCAGGCGGGTCACCGCATCGACGATCACCGCCGCGCCCAGCTCACCGCCGGACAGCACGTAATCGCCGAGGGAGATTTCCTCGGTGACCTCGGCCTCGAGGAAGCGCTCGTCGATGCCCTCATAGCGGCCGCAGAGCAGGATCATGCGCGGCAGTGCCGCCAGTTCCCGCACCTTGGCCTGGGTCAGCGGCTTGCCCTGCGGGCTGAGGTAGATCACCGGCGCGGGCGCCGGATCAGCGGCTTTCGCGGCCGCCAGACAGGCCCGCAGCGGCTCGATCAGCATGACCATGCCCGGGCCACCCCCGAATGGACGATCGTCCACCCGGCGGTAGTTGCCTTCGGCATAGTCACGCGGATTCCAGCCGTGCAGTTCCAGCAGACCGCGCTCGGCAGCACGGCCGACCACGCCCAGCGCGGCCGACTGCGCCATGAACTCGGGGAACAACGTGACGACGTCGATACGCATCCGGCTTAGAACTCCGGATCCCAGTCGACCACGATCAGGTTGGCCTCGAAATCCACCGAGACGACGAATTCGGGCTGCACGAACGGAATCATCCGCTCACGATCCCCCTGCA
Organism: Stenotrophomonas sp.; assembly: GCA_003484865.1. GTDB lineage: Bacteria > Pseudomonadota > Gammaproteobacteria > Xanthomonadales > Xanthomonadaceae > Stenotrophomonas. The sequence continues at coordinate 2,159 of DMZT01000069.1, read as the reverse complement.
CCACGAGCACGTCGTTGGAGCCGGTCGAGAACAGGTGTGACGCCCGCCCAAGTTCGACACCCTCGACGGTACGCACTTGCAAGCCCTCCAGATCGACCCAGTAATACTCATCGGGCTTCGGGGGCGGCAGCGCGCTGCGCGCGACATAGACTTCGGTCCCGTACATCGCCTCGACCACATCGCGGTCGGTGATATCGGGAAACACGGCGACCAGATGCTTGCCGGACTGACGTCCGCGTGCACCGGTGAGCGTGCTCTCCTGGCCGGCGGGGGTCCGCAGGATCCAGGGCTGGTAATGGAAAATGGCGGTACGCGGCTCGGTCCAGGACTCGAGCTTGATCTCGCCTCGCACACCAAAAGCGCCGACAATCCTGCCCAGCAGGATGCGGCGCTCGGTATCTTTCATCTGTATAGACCGATGGGCCGCGGCAGGCGCGGCCCTTCAGGATCAGGCCGCGGAGGCCTGGGCCTTGGTCGCTTCCTTGTACAGGTTGCGAACCTTGTCGGTCATCTGGGCGCCGTTGGCGACCCACTTGTCGACCAGCGGCAGGTCCAGCACGATGCGGGACTCGGCACCCTGGGCAACCGGGTTGTAGTAACCGACGCGCTCGATGTTGCGGCCATCACGGGCGCTGCGCGAATCGGTCACGATGATGTGGTAGAAGGGACGCTTCTTGGCGCCGCCGCGGGTCAGTCGAATCTTGACCATGGTGTTGTTTCCTCAATTGCCCAGTCGCCAGGATGGCGCGGTAAGCCGGCGATTATAGCGGCGGCCTCCGGTCATTCCAAGCCTGTGAAGACCGGGAAAGCTGAACAGGGCCTGCAGACCGGGCTGCTCAGGCCACCAACGGCTGCCAGGGCACCGCCGCCAGCACCTGCCGGGCCTTGGCGCACAGCGCCGCCGAGTTCGCCAGTACGCCCCCATCGATCACCGCGATCGGCCAGAGGCCGGCAGCGTTGCAGGCAATGGCCGCGTCGAACCCGGCCAGGTCCGCCAGCGCGACCGGCCGCACCTGCTGATCGCTGCCCCACCCCGCCTGTAGCAGGCGCTCATGGGTACCGCGCAGCGCGGGCGCCTGCGGCCAGATCAACGTGTCACCCGAGGCGAAGGCGATGTTCCAGGTGGTGCCTTCGCTGACCAGGCCGTCGTCGCCGACGAACAGCGCGTCATCCACGCCTGCCAGCAAGGCCTCGCGGCGATGCTGGAACAGCGCGAACGTACCGACATGCTTCACCTGCGGCAGTTCGCGCTGGTAGCGCACCGTCCGCAGCCGCCGCGCTATCGCCGGCAGATCGACCGCTGGCGCGACGGCGACCAGCACGTCGACGGCGACGGGTTGCAGCGGCCGTCGGAAATCGAACTGCCGCGAAAACACGGTCACCCGCAGCGAGGCATCGACCGCACCTTCGGCCTGCAGCGCATCGTGCATCCAGGCGCGCACCTGCAGCGGCTCCAGCGCGGTGCCGAACAACGCCACCGTGCCCTCCAGCAGACGCTGCAGATGCAGATCCAGCCCCTGCACCGCGCCATTGCGCACCTGCAGCGAGGTGAAATGACCGTAGTTGGTCAATGCGCCCGCCAGGTCGTCGGCACTGGCAGGGCGGCCATTGCAGTACAGCGTCATCCGAGCAACGCCTTCGCATCAGCCCACATCTGCTGCAGCACCTCGGCCGCCG
>DMZT01000069.1:0-247 GCA_003484865.1 Stenotrophomonas sp. | reverse complement strand
GCACCTCGGCCGCCGGGCGCGCCGGCGCCATCCACGCGGACTGCCCCGCCCAGGCCTGCATTGCATCGAGGCTGTTGTCGCGCCCGGCCTGCGCGCGCATCGGCGCGGTCAGCCCACGCTGCACCGGATACGGCCGCGGCGGTGGTGCGTCAGCAGACGCCGCGGCGCGCACATACGCGGTGGCCAGGCCACGGCCGAGGCGACCACTGAAGGCGCGCGTCGGCCACGTGTCTTCCGGTTCGGCGTT
>DMZT01000068.1 GCA_003484865.1 Stenotrophomonas sp. | reverse complement strand
GGTTCCTCAAGCAAGGTGCAAGCCTAAACGATCGCATTGACCAGCGGTCCGTGCCCGTGCCGACGGTCAACCCCGGTGGGCTGGCCACGGCGCGGGCCGGCGCGTGGCTCATTCCAGTACCGCGCCGGGGGTGGCGCAGAAGGACGCCGGCAGTGCCTCGGCCTGCGTACCCCAGCCGTTCTCCTGCGCGGTGCTGCCCAGGGCGAAGGCGATGGTGCCACCGCGCTGCAGCTGCGCCCAGTCCAGCCACACCGGCGCATGCGCGCGGCCATCCACCTGCACGTTCTGGACATACTGCAGCTGGCGGCCGTCGGCGCCCGGCGCCTTCAGGGTGAGCGTCCTGCCCTGGCCCAGATCGATCTCGGCGCGGGCGAAGCGCGGCGTATGCAACAGGAACTCGCCACTGCCCGGCACCGCCGGGTACAGGCCCAGCGCACTGAACAGGTACCAGGCCGACATCGTGCCCAGGTCATCGTTGCCGGTGACGCCGTTGGGCGCATTGGTGAACAGCTGCTGCGCGGCGCGCACCACGGTGGCGGTCTTCCACGGCTGCCCGATCAGCGTGTACATCCACGGCGCGTGCAGGTCCGGCTCGTTGTTGGGGTTGTAGCGGAACTGGTTGTAATAGCTGTACGGCCCGACCACCCACTCCTTGCGCGCGGCGGTCAGCGGCGATGTCACGAGGGCGTCGTAGGCGAAGAAGGTGTCCAGACGCCGCGCGGTCTGGTCGCGGCCGTGCATGGCCTGGACCAGGCCCGGCACGTCCTGCTGCACCAGCCACTGGTACTGCCACGCGGTGCCTTCATGGAAGCCATGGTGCGAGCGCGGGCTGTAGCTGCCATCGGCGGGCAGGTACCACGCGCCATCGTCCATGCGCGGCCGCGGGAAGCCGTTGAAATCGCCCTCCTCGTCACGCACCGACGGGTCCCATACCTTGTGCCAGTTGCGGCCACGCTCACGCAGCACGCCGGCATCGGCGGCATGGCCGAGGCCATCGGCCATCTGTGCCAGCGCGCAGTCGGCCAGTGCGTACTCCAGCGTCGCCGAGCCACCGTGGTGCGGGTCCACGTCCATGCCCTTGGAGGGGAAGGCGCGGTCGTACTGCACGTAGCCGTTGGCCAGGTAGCTCGGGTTGCCCGAACGACCCGCGTGACGCGAGTTCATCGGCGGCACCTCGAAGGCGTTCTTGCGCAGCGCGGTGTAGGCCTCGCCCTCGCGGCCGGCCAGCGCACCGAAACGCCACAGGTCGACCAGAAACGGCGTCACCGGGTCGCCGGTCATCACGTTGGTTTCAAAGTTGGCGTACCCCCAGCGCGGCAGCCAACCGCCCTGCTCCTCGATGGCCAGCAGCGTCCGGCCAATGTCGCGCGCGACCTCCGGCTTGGTCAGGGCCAGCCACTGGTTCTGCGCACGGTAGGTATCCCACAGCGAGAAGTACTCGTAGTAGGTCCAGCCGTCAGCGCGATGGATGGTGTCGTCGTAGCCACGGTAACGGCCGTCGGCATCGCTGCCGGTCAGCGGCTGCAGCAACGCGTGGTAAAGCGCGGTGTACAGCACGGTGCGGTCGTCGCTGCTGCCGCCCTGGACACGCACGGCCGCCAATTCCTTGCGCCACTGCTGCTGGGCCATCTGGCGCATCTGATCGAAGCCGAGCAGGCGCTCACCCTGCATGCCATCGCTGCGCAGATTGGCGCGCGCACCTTCGGCATCCACGTGGGAGATCGCGCTGACCGCGGTCACCGCACGGCCCTTGGCCAGATCGAAGCTGAGCCAGGCGCCGCTGGGCTTGAGCTCGCCTTCCATGCCATGGCGTGCACCCGGCAGGCCGCCGCCCTCGCCCCAGGTCCCGAACGCCTTGAACGGGCGGTCGAACTCGATGCGGAACCAGGTGGTGTACTGATGCCCGCCACAGAAGCTCTTGGTGACCAGCTTGCCTTCCACCGCACGGTCGCCGACGACATCGACCACGCTGCCGATCACCGAATGGCGCTCGTTGGCCTGGCCGAGGTTGACCAGCACGTGGCCGGTGCCCGCATCGGCGGCGAAGGTGTAACGCTCGGCCGCGGCACGGGTGCGTGCGGTGGCCTCGGCATCGATGCCGCCGTAGTTGGTCAGGCGCACCTTGTAGTAGCCCGCCTGCCCGACTTCACCCTCGTGGGTGTAGCTGGAGGCGTAGCGCTTGTGGTCGAAGCTCTTGGCGTCGTCGGTATTGAAGTCACCGCCCGGGCCGATGCTGCCGGTCACCGGCAGGACCGAGACCTGGCCGCCCTGCTCCCAGCAGCCGGCACCGGACAGGAACGAATGCCCGAAACCGCGGATCTTGGGATCGTCGTAGCGCCAGCCAGCGTAGTGCTCACCGATCGGGCTGACCTGGATCAGGCCGAACGGCGCCGAGGCACCCGGGAACGTATTGCCGTCGTCCTTGCTGCCGATGAAGGTGTTGACCTCGCGCTCCAGCGCCGCAGGCGCGGCCTGAAGCAACAGCGGCGCGCAGCTCAGCGCCAGCAGGCAGACCAGCCCAGCCAGCGGGCGGCGGCGGGCCCGGACGGCACCGGCGGCGGGAACAACGGAAAGACGTTGAGAAAAACGGGTCACGGACACGGACTCCTTGGCGGACGTGGCGGCAGCGCGAACCAGTGGCGGCGGGCGCCGCTGGTCCCCTGCACTGGGGCGACCCAATCCACACCCCGGTGAATTTAGATCGATTTAAGTAAAGCACGGAGATTTCAACGGATGCATTCTGCGCTGCAACATCGATGGCTGATCGCCAGCACCCGACCGTGCCCGAGGCTGCGCAGTGCCTGGCAGTGCCCGGTGCCGACAGCCGACAACCCGCCTCATCGGTCGATATACCGGGCTAAAGCCCCGGACCCAGCAACGTCGCGGGATCGGCCGGGGTCAACCGAAAGCACGCCCCGTGTCCATATTGCGGAGCAGCATGCTTCCCTCGCGCGGTCGTGCTAAAAATCCCCCGCCAATCGTTTAGATCGATCCAACTTAAAACGGTCACGATTGCCGGAAGTGGGGAGCCGGGGGACTGCCCACGCGATGCATGCGGGACGCGCCAGGCAACTCGACGCTCGAGAGAATTTGGCTCCACCCATTAGATCGATTCAAAGAATTCGTATCGCCACCGTTTCAATCCAGGAGAGGGAGAGAGTGGAATGAAGATGTCACGCATGCACCGCCGCGTTGCGTTGTCCGCGGCCATTGCCAGCGCCTTGGCCACGGCCGTCGTGCCGGCCGCGTTCGCGCAACAAGCCACCCCGGCCACCGGCACACCCGATGCCACCACGCTCGACAGCGTGACCGTCACCGGCTACCGCTACGCCATCGAAAAAAGTCTGCAACAGAAGCGCGACGCCAACGCCGTGGTGGAAGTGATCACCGCCGAAGACGTGGGCAAGTTCCCCGACAAGAACGTGGCCGACGCGCTGCAGCGCGTGCCGGGCGTGGTCATCGAGCGCAGCGGCGGCGAAGGCAAGACCGTCAGTGTCCGCGGCCTGGCCCCGGACCTGACCCTGACCCAGTTGAACGGCAACTACGTGGCGACCTCGGAAACCAACAACGAGGCCACCCGTTCGTTCAACTACACGCTGCTGCCGGCCAACATGCTCTCCAGCGCCGAGCTGTTCAAATCGCCGGAGGCGCGCCTGGATGAAGGCGGCATCGGCGGCACCGTGATCCTGCACACCCGTCGTCCGCTCGACATGGAAGCCAACTCCGGTTACGTGAACCTGGAGGGCACTTCCTCGGACACCAGCCACGACGTGGATCCGCAGGCGTCGGCGCTGTACTCCTGGCACAGCAAGGATGAGCGCTTCGGCGTGCTGGTCGGCGCGACCAAGCAGACCCGCACCAGCCGCACCATGCAGGCGAGCACCGAGGATTACCAGTGGTACGGCAACGGCACCGACGCGGTGGATGCGTACGGCAATCCGCAGCTGCAGGACGGTATCCACTACTGGTGGGGCCAGTCCGGCTTCAATGACCAGAGCGGCCGCAACTACAGCGAGTTCTTCATGCCGACCTCGGTGAACTTCGCCGTGAAGGAAGAGAAGCGCGAGCGCACCGGCGGCCAGTTGACCTTCCAGTTCAAGCCGACCGACAACCTGACGCTGACCGCCAATTACTTCCGCTTCGAGCTGGAAGGCAATTACACCCAGAACATGTTGAAGATCCCGGAATGGAACCTCGCCCGCTTCAACGGCGATGGCAACTGGGACGGTGGCCGCCTGCTCAACGGGCTGAGCTTCGACCCCTCCGGCAGCATCGTGACCGGCGCGCAGTACGAAAAGCTGGCCGGCAAGACGTATTACTGCAGCGAAGAACAGGCCGCGGCCGCTGGCATGGCACCGGGCGGCTGGGGTCCGGACGACTGCACCATCCCCACCCCGCAGCTGACCGGTACCTACAGCAAGGAAAAGGCGCTCTCGCAGACCGGCGACCTGACCGTCGAGTGGGATATCAGCCCGCTGTGGAAGGCCTCCTTCACCGGTGGCCGTACCTGGTCCGAAGGCGGCCCGTCGATGAACTTCGGCATGTCCGCCAAGCCGCGGCGCCAGGTCGACGGGGTCTGGCAGTCCGGCAACTCGTACAGCGCGTGGGATCTGACCGGTACGCCGAGCGCCACCTTCTCGCCGAACCTGCAGGACCAGTTGATGGCCGGCATCGCCGAGATCGACACCGGCTCGACCGGCTCGTCGTGGATGCAGACCGAGGTCAAGCAGAACTACTTCCAGGCCGACTTCACCAAGCTGTTTGAAAGCGGCTGGCTGGACTCCATCCAGTTCGGTGCCAAGTACCGCGACGGCGATGTGCACCGCAATACCGGCAACACCTACTGGGTGTGCCAGGGCAAGGATCCGGCCGACTACGACAACAACCGTTACCAGGCCGGTTGCGATGCCACCGCCGGTGTCGCCCAGCCGGGCTTCTTCCTGTCCAACCCGATCAGCAACATCGCAGGCGGCTTCAACGCCAACGTGTTCCCGGGCATCAACTATCCCGCCTACATCAACTACCTCAACGAGAAGTACGGCGGGTCGCACAGCCGCAAGGAAGAGGACTTCGTCTACAACGTCAACGAGAAGATCTACTCGGGCTACTTCCAGGCCAACTTCCGTACCGAGCGCCTGCGCGGCAACGTCGGCGTGCGCGTGGTCCGGACCAGGCAGTTCGCCGAATCCAGCGACTCGGTGGAGAAGTTCAACGACTACTTCCAGGACAACGCCGCCGGCTCGCCGATGGGCTGCAACGATCCTGCTGCAGCGCCGCTGATCGCCTCCAACACCGGCTACGTATGCCAGAGCGGCTTCGTGCGCCTGCCGGACGGCCTGGCGCGCGAGAAAACGTACGCGTTCACCTCGATGGACAAGACCTACACGGACTTCCTGCCGAGCTTCAACATCGCCTGGGACATCACCGATACGCTGGTGCTGCGTGGTGCGGCCTCCAAGGTCATCGCACGCCCGAGCTACACCAGCATCGCCGCCCCCGGCGCGCTGAACTACATCAGCGAGGAGTACAGCAACGACCGTCGCGTTGCCGGCGGCACGGACACGCCCGGCTGGTACGGCTATGGCAGCAACAAGAACCTGGAGCCGTTCGAAGCGACCCAGTTCGACGTCGGCCTGGAGTGGTACTTCAAGCCCGGCGCGGTGGCGGGCCTGGGCCTGTTCCGCAAGAACGTGGACAACTTCACGGTCCCGGTGGTCCGCGACCAGCAGATGAATGTCGGTGGCGAAACGGTCACGGTGCAGAAGTACGAGACCCAGGCCAACGGTCGTGATGGCGTCTCCCAGGGCGTGGAGCTGTACGGTCAGTACACCTTCGACATGGGCTTCGGTATCCAGGCCAACTACACCTACAACGACACCAACCTGGCCGCCATCGTGCTCGATGGCGAAGAGATTGGTTCCTCGCCGCTGGTGGGCAGCGCCAAGAACCAGGCCAACGTCACCATCTTCTACGAGAACGAGACGTTCCTGGCACGCGCGTCGTACAACCGCCGCGGTGAAGTCGTGGGCGGTCCGGTCAATGGCATGAGCCAGTACTCCGAACCGTACGACCAGCTGGATCTCAACGTGGCCTACAACTTCACCGAAGCACTGACCTTCACCGCCTCGGTGCTGAACGCGACCAAGTCCGAGCAGCGCATCCATCTGGGCAACGACACCAAGGCCCGCCTGGTGTCCAACACCTACACCGGCCGCCAGTTGTACTTCGGCGTGAACTGGAAGTTCTAAGCGTCACCCGCCCCCGCCTCCGGGCGGGGCAACGGTCCTCCACGGCAGCTGCGCTTGTACAGGCGGCTGCCGTTTTTTTTAATCCAGCGCCGCGCGCAGTGCGTTGACCTGCGCCACGTCGGTGGCGGTCCAGTCCGGTGACAGTCCCATCAGGGCGGGATTGTGGTGACGCATCGCCGAGGGCTGCGTCGTCTTCGCAGAGGCGTGAAGTTCGGTGCACCCACTGCGCTCGGCGACCCCCACGGCGTTGGCCGCCGTGATTCCCGCACCAGCCATCAGTGAGATGCGGTCGCCTGC
>DMZT01000073.1 GCA_003484865.1 Stenotrophomonas sp. | reverse complement strand
CGAAGTTCTCTGCCGCACTCCGGCTGCCGCCGCGCGACAACACTTCATCGCGGAACCGCTGACCGGTTTCGGTCACCTTGTCCGGCGCTTCCTCGAACGCGGCATAGGCATCGGCGCTGAGCACTTCAGCCCACTTGTAGCTGTAGTAGCCCGCCGCATAGCCACCGGCAAAAATGTGGCTGAACTGATTGGGGAAGCGATTCCAGGCCGGCGGCCGGTTGACCGCCACCTCATCGCGCACGCGCTCCAGCAGGGCCTGCACGCTGTCCTGGGTCGGGTCGAAATCGCTGTGCAGCTGCATGTCGAACAGGGCGAACTCCAGCTGGCGCACGGTGAACATGCCGCTCTGGAAATTGCGTGCCGCCAGCATGCGGTCAAACAGCGCACGCGGCAGCGGCTCGCCTGTGGTTACGTGTGCGGTCATCGCCTGCACGCGCTCCCATTCCCAGCAGAAGTTCTCCATGAACTGGCTTGGCAGTTCCACCGCGTCCCACTCCACGCCGTTGATGCCGGCCACGCCGAGTTCGCCGATGCGGGTCAGCAACTGATGCAGCCCATGCCCCATTTCATGGAACAGCGTGGTCACATCGCTATGGCTGAAGGTCGCCGGCTGCCCCGCGGCGCCCTTGCCGAAGTTGCAGACCAGGTACACCAGCGGCGTCTGCACACCGGCAGCGGTCTCGCGGCGGTTGCGGCAATCGTCCATCCACGCGCCACCGCGCTTGCCTTCGCGCGCGTACAGGTCCAGATAGAACTGACCCACCAGCGCGCCCTGCGCATCGACCACCCGGAAGAAGCGCACGTCCGGGTGCCACACCGGCGCGCTGTCCGGCTGCACCTCCAGCCCGTACAGGCTGCGGATCACGCTGAACAGGCCGTCCAACACCTTCGGCTCGGTGAAGTACTGCTTCACGTCCTGCTCGGAATAGCTGTAGCGCGCCTGCTTCAGCTTCTCCGCCGCGAAGGCCAGGTCCCACGCGTCCAGCGCGGTCAGGCCCAGTTCGTCGCGCGCGAAGGCCTCCAGCTCGGCACGGTCGCGCTGTGCATACGGTTTGGCACGCGCGGCCAGATCGCGCAGGAAGCCCAGCACCTGCGGCGCATCTTCGGCCATCTTGGTGGCGATCGAATACTCGGCGTAGTTGGCAAAGCCCAGCAGCGCCGCCAGCTCCGCACGCAGCGCCAACACGCGATCGATGTTGCCGCTGTTGTCCAGCGCGGCATCGCCGAATTCGGAGGCGCGGACCGCGTTGGCGCGATACAGCGCCTCGCGCAGCGGGCGATGCTCGGCGTAGGTCTGCACCGGGATATAGCACGGCATCTGCAGCGTCAGCTTCCAGCCGGTCAGGCCATCCTTCTCTGCGGCCGTGCGGGCAGCGGCGATCACATCGTCCGGCAGGCCAGCCAGTTCGGCGCGGTCTTCCACATGCAGCGACCAGGCATCGGTCGCATCGAGCACATTCTGCGAGAACGTCGCCGAGAGCGCGGACAGTTCTTCGCGGATCGCGCGGTAGCGCGCCTTGCCGGCGTCATCGAGTTCAGCACCGCCCAGGCGGAAATCACGCAGGGCGTTCTCCAGCACCTTGCGGCGTGCCGGAGCGTACTGTGCCGCTTCCGGCGCGGCGGCCAGGGCACGGTACTGCTGGTAAAGCGCCAGGTTCTGGCCCAGTGCGCTGCCGAAGCGCGTCACCTTGGGCAGGTTGGCGTTGTAGGCCTCGCGCAGTGCCGGGGTATTCACCACAGCCTGCAGGTGGCCCACCTGCCCCCACGCACGCCACAGGCGCTCGGTGGCGTCATCCAGCGGATCGGCGAAGGTCGCCCAGCTCAGCGGGGTGACGGTCTCGGCGGTCGTTACCGCCGCCTCGGCCTCGGCCAGCAGGGCATCGATCGCCGGGGCGATGTGCTCAGGATGGATCGCATCGAAACGCGGCAGGCCGGAAAAATCGAGCAGGGGGTTGGTGGGGGTCACAGGCATCTCCAGACAACGGGGCCGCTGCAGCGGCATCACCCCACGATATGGCATTGCCCCCCACCCCGCACAAGGCCCCGGCGTGCGCCGATGGGCGAGGTTCACGCCGTGCCTGCTGCCCCGCTCAGTACAGCGCTTCCAGCGAGACGCAGGGCAGCACCGGCAACCCCTGCCCCGCCACCGCCGCGGCAAGCTGGGCATCGGCGCCCTCCACGTCGATGCCCTGCTTCGGGTACCACTCCGGGTTGTAATAGCTGTGGGCGTAGCGCTCGCCGCTGTCGCACAGGATGGTCACGATCGAGCCGCTGCGGCCGGCATCGCGCATCAGCTGCGCGGCCTGCAGCACGCCGATGAAATTGGTGCCGGTGGAGCCGCCCACGCGGCGGCCCAGCTGGCGGCTGACGTGGCGCATCGCGGCCAGGCTCAGCGCGTCGGGCACCTTGACCATCGCATCGACACTGGTCGGGATGAAGCTGGATTCCACCCGCGGCCGGCCGATGCCTTCCACGCGCGAGCCACCGCTGCAGGTCAGCTCGCGCCAGGGCTGCCCGGCCAGCGCCGCGCAGTAGCCGTCGTAGAACACCGACACTTCCGGGTCCGCACACAGGATGCGCGTGTCATGCCGGCGGTAGCTCACGTAGCGGCCCAGCGTGGCTGCGGTGCCACCGGTGCCCGGGCTGCACACGATCCACTCCGGCACCGGGTGCGGCTCCTCGGCCATCTGCTTGAAGATCGATTCGGCGATGTTGTTGTTGGCACGCCAGTCGGTGGCGCGCTCGGCGTAGGTGAACTGGTCCATGAAGTGGCCGCCGGTTTCGCGGGCCAGCGCTTCCGAATCGCAGTTGAGGTCGCACGCACGTTCCACCAGATGGCAGCGTCCGCCGTGGAACTCGATCGCCGCGATCTTCTCGGGGGAGGTAGTGGCCGGCATCACGGCGATGAACGGCAGGCCCAGCAGCCGGGCGAAATACGCCTCGGATACGGCCGTGGAGCCGCTGGACGCCTCGATCACCGGGCGCCCTTCACGCAGCCAGCCGTTGGTCAGCGCGTACAGGAACAGCGAACGGGCCAGACGATGCTTCAGGCTGCCGGTGGGATGGCTGGACTCGTCCTTGAAATACAGGTCGATGCCCTCGAACCCGGGCAGGTCCATCGGAATCAGGTGGGTATCGGCCGATCGGTTGAAGTCGGCTTCGATCTTGCGGATGGCGGCGGCCACCCATTCACGCTGGGACATGGATGAACACTGCGCAGGGAGACGCCCCATTCTACCCGCCACCCCATCCAGCCGGGACCGCTAAAATGGCCCGTCCGCCGCGCCGATGCGGCCCCCGCCCCAGGATCCCCCATGAGCCTTGCCGCCTTCCAGAACCAACCGGGTGTCGCCGCCCAGGTGCCCGCTGACACCACCGGCTTCGTGTTCAACCACACCATGCTGCGCGTCAAGGACGCCACCGCTTCGCTGGATTTCTACACCCGCGTGCTCGGCTTCCAGCTGATCGATCTGCGCCACTTCCCCGACGCCGACTTCAGCCTGTACTTCCTGGCCCTGCTGCCGGCCGACACGCAGATTCCCGAAGGTGACGATGCCCGCCGCGTCTGGATGGCCGGGATTCCGGGCGTGCTGGAGCTGACGCACAACCACGGCACCGAAGCCCAGGACGGCCCGGTCTATCACAACGGCAATACCGACCCGCGCGGCTTCGGCCATATCTGCGTGTCGGTGCCGGACATCCAGGCCGCCTGCAAGCGCTTCGATGCGCTGCAGGTGCCCTACCAGAAGCGCCTGGAAGACGGCCGCATGAAGCACCTGGCCTTCATCAAGGATCCGGATGGCTACTGGGTGGAGATCATCTCCAACACGCCGATCGCCTGATCCCCGCCGCTCCGCGACGCGCCGGGACGAACAACGTT
>DMZT01000072.1:797-6010 GCA_003484865.1 Stenotrophomonas sp. | reverse complement strand
CCTGTTCGGCGTCGTGTACGTGCTCGATGAGCCCACCGCCGGCCTGCATCCCGCCGATGGCGAGGCCCTGTACGACGCACTGGCCCAGCTCAAGGCTGGCGGCAACACGCTGTTCGTGGTGGAGCATGATCTGGAGATGCTGCGCCGCGCGGACTGGCTGGTGGATGTCGGCCCGGGTGCCGGTCAGCACGGTGGCCAGGTGCTCTACAGCGGACCACCCGAGGGCCTGCGCACGATCAAGGCCTCGGTCACCGCGCCGTATCTGTTCCAGAGCGGTGCCGGCCCGCGCCGCACGCCGCGCGCGCCGTCCGGCTGGCTGGGCCTGCAGGGCGTTCACCGCAACAACCTGCATGGCGTGGATACACGTTTTCCGCTTGGGGCGTTCACGGCGGTGACCGGTGTCTCCGGCTCGGGCAAGTCGAGTCTGGTCAGCCAGGCGCTGGTCGAGCTGGTCGGCGAGCACCTGGGGCAGGAGCCGGTGATCGAAGAGCTCGACAGCGAGCTGCCGCAGCCCAGCCGCATCGAACGGACCCGTGGCCGGTTGAACGGGGCCAAGGCGATCAAGCGCCTGGTCAACGTCGACCAGAAGCCGATCGGGCGCACGCCGCGCTCCAACCTGGCCACGTATACGGGGCTGTTCGATCATGTGCGCCGTCTGTTCGCCGGCACGCGCGCGGCCAAGGCGCGCCGCTACACCGTCGGCCGCTTCTCCTTCAACGTCGCGGCAGGCCGCTGTGAAACCTGCGAGGGCGAGGGCTTCGTCCACGTCGAGTTGTTGTTCATGCCCAGCGTCTATGCGCCGTGCCCGACCTGCCATGGTCAGCGCTACAACGCCAAGACCCTGGAGGTGCAATGGAACGGCCGCAACATCGCGCAGGTGCTGGCGATGACGGTGGAGGAGGCGTTGGCGTTCTTCGCCGACGAGCCGCCCGTGCAGCGGCCGCTGCAACTGCTGCGGGATATCGGCCTGGGCTATCTGCGTCTGGGCCAGCCGGCCACGGAATTGTCCGGTGGGGAGGCGCAGCGGATCAAGCTGGCCACCGAGCTGCAGCGCAGCCAGCACGGCAACAGCCTGTATGTGCTGGACGAGCCGACCACCGGCCTGCATCCGGCCGATGTGGACAAGCTGATGACGCAGCTGCACGGCCTGGTCGACGCCGGCAACACGGTGGTGGTGGTCGAGCACGACCTGCGTGTCGTCGCCGACGCGGACTGGGTGATCGATGTGGGGCCGGGCGCGGGCGAGGAGGGCGGCAGGATCGTCGCCGAAGGCACGCCGGCCCAGGTCAGTCGCGCCAGGCAGGGCGCCACCGCGCGCTATCTGCGCCGCTGGTTTCCCTGAGCGGCGCCGTGCACCTCAGTACACGTCGCGGCGGTAGCGTCCGTCGTCGAGCAGGGCATCCACGGCATCGTTGCCGAGCACCTTGCGCAGCACGGCATCGACGCCTTCGGCCATGCCGTGCAACGAGCCGCATACGTAGAGGCTGCCGCCCAGGTCCACCCACGCCCGCAGTGCCTCCGGTGCGGCGCGCAGGCGGTCCTGCACATAGCCGCCGCCGTCCGGATCGCGCGAGAACGCCAGGTCCACACGGCTGAGGTGACCCTGCGCCCGCCACGCCTCGATCTCCTCGCGATACAGGAAATCGTGCGCGCGGGTGCGCTCGCCGAACACCAGCCAATGCCCGCGATCGCCCTGCGCGTCGGCTTCACGCAGCAGGCTGCGCAGACCCGCGATGCCGGTGCCGTTGCCGATCAGCAGCATCGGGGCGTGCTCGGGATGGCGATGGAAGCCGGTGTTGCGACGCACGCGGGCATGAATGTTGTCTGCCTCCCTGGCATGCACGCACAACCAGCCCGAGCCCAGTCCGTGGCGGCCGTCGGGCAGATCGGTCAGGCGGATCACCAACTGCACGGCACCATCGCCGGGCACCGAGGCGATCGAGTATTCGCGATGCGGCAGCGCAGGCAGTCGTGCGAGCCAGCGGGCAGCATCGGGTGCTGCAGCGGCATCCACTGCCTCCGCTGTCTCAGGCAGCACACGCGCGGCAGCGGCCTCGACCAATGCCGTGATGCGTCCATCGACCGTCACCGGCGCCTGCGGATCCAGACCGTTGCGAGCCAGCACCGACAGCACATGCGCACGCGCGTGGCGCGGCGCCATCTCCAGGATGTCGCCGGCCTGCCAGTGCGCGTGCGCCGGCGGCCGCAGGGACACCTGCCAGATCGCCCCGGCGGCGCTGCCCGGATTGAGCTGCGCGCGCGCATCCAGCGCCCAGGGGTGCAGTTCAACCGGTGCCGGCAGCGGGGTGTGATCCTCCACCCCGGTCAGCACACCCAGCTGCTGCTGCCAGTTCGCCAGCGGCACGGCATCGGTGCGGTCCACCTCGATGCTGGCGAACAGTCGTTGCGCACCCTGCGCCACCAGCCAGCTGTCCACCTGTCGCGAGAAACCGCAGAAGCGTGGGTATTCGCGGTCGCCGAGCCCGAGCACGGCGTACGCCAGGCCCTGCAGCGCGGTGGACTGCGCCAATACCCGTCGCTCGAACGCACGCGCCGCATCCGGCGCTTCGCCATCGCCGAACGTACTGATGACGAACAAGGCCTTGTCCGTGTCCGCGAGCAACGCCGTATCCACCTGCGCGAGCGGCCGGACGTGCACCGGCAGGCCAGCCGCCTGCAACTGCGCCGCCGTACGCCAGGCCAGCTGTTCGGCAAAACCACTCTGGCTGGCAAACGCCACCAGCCACGGCTGCCCGGTGCCGACGGCCGCCGCGAGAGGCAGCCGTGAGGCACGCACCTCGCGCTTCTTGCGGCGGCGGTCCAGATACAGCATCCAGCCGGTGATGAAGAACACCAGCATGCCCAGGCTGGACAGCATCACGATGACCCGCCCCGGCAGCCCGAAGAAGCTGCCCGAGTGCAATGCGAACACACTGACGATGATCTTGCCGCCGGCATTCCTGGCGCGGTACGGCGCGTAGCCGAGCAGGGCACCGGTGGCCGGATCCAGCTGGACGATATCCTGCGCGCGGTCATGGGCGGCATCGCCGCCCTGCACGCGGCTGGTCAGCGGGCGGCCCGGTGTTGCCGGGAAGCGCAGATCGATGTAGCCGCGGCGCACACCCTCCAGGCCGTACAGCGTCGCCTGCACCTTGCCCAGATCCAGCGGGCCGCGGCTGGCGCGCCGCTCGCTTTGCTCTGCGTCTGCCCCGCCGAGCAGCGTGGTGGCGCCCTTGCGGTACCAGTCGAACGACCACCACAGCCCGGTCAGCGCGATCATCAGGTAGACCAGCAGGACCCAGGTGCCGACCACCGAGTGCAGGCTCCACAGAAAACTGCGCCCGTTGCGCGACCACTCCACCGCCAGCCAGGTGCGCCAGTGCCACCAGCGTCGCGGCCAGCGCAGAAACAGACCGGACAGACAGAAGAACACCAGCGCGATCGCGCAGCTGCCGGTGATCAGGCTGCCGCGTTCGCCACTGACCAGGTGGCGGTGCAGGTCTTCGACGAAGGCGAAGAAATCCAGCCCCTTCAGCTCGGTCAGCACGGTACCCGTGTACGGATCGAAGTAGCGCCAGTTCGCCTGGCCGCCGTCGAAACGCGCCACCGACAGGCGCTGCCCGGTGGCATCCACGCGCAGCCGCTGCAACGGCTGTGGCATGTCCTGCTGCAACCGCGGCAACAGCGCGGTGAGCGCCAGCGGCTGCTCGCCGGCCGCATGGCGTTGCACGACCTGCGCAAGCGCAGGATTGGCCGCGCGCATGATCTCATCTTCAAAGGCCAGCGTGGCCCCGCTCAGGCCCATCACCGCCAGCACGGTGCCGGCAGTGATGCCCAACAGCCAGTGCAGCTGGAAAACAACGGTCTTCAACATGCGGGCGGTTCCGGCGGCAAGGCGAAGCAGGCCCGGCTGTAGATGAGAATGGATCTCGTCATTGTTGGGTGCAGGGCAGGGGCGGTCAATAGCCCAACGCGGGCCAGCGCGGCATCCCGATCAAACCGTTACCGATCCCCCGGGCGTCGTTGCCGTGCCCAGGCCTCGATCTCACCGGCCGCAAACGGCCCCAGCTTCTGTTTCACGATGCGCCCCTGCGCATCGACCAGCACTGAATACGGCAGCAGGCCCTGTGCATTGCCCAGCCGCACGCTGGCGTCGGCTGGGCCGGGGGTATCGAGCACGATCGGGTAGGCGACCGGGATGCGGGTCAGGAAATCGCGCACGCCCTCGGGCGTATCCAGCGCCAGCCCGAGCACCTGCACGCCGGTCGCGCCCTGGGCATCGGCAAAGGCGGTCAGCGCGGGCATTTCCTCCACGCACGGGCCGCACCAGCTGGCCCAGACGTTGATCAGCAGCGGACGCCCGTGGAAGCTGGCCAGGTCCTGCGGTTGCCCTTGGAGGTCCGGCAGGGTGATCGCCGGCATCGGATCACCCGGTTGGGCGGCGACCACCACCGGCCGGGGCGGTGGCGGGGCCTTGGCCGGGCGCTCGTCATGCCCGGCGAACCAGACGCCGGCGCCGATCCCGAGCACGGCCGCGATCACGACCACCACGACCGTCCGGCGTGGTGGCCGCAGGCTCATCGCGCGGTCCGCAGCAGCGCTTCTTCCACCAGCGCCTGGGTCAGTACCGTCGGCAGCACGGTCGGCGGTGCGCCCGGGCCATAGACCACATACAGCGGCACACCGACGGCCTTGTGCTCATCCAGGAACGCGGTGATCTGCGGGTCGACATTGGTGTAGTCGCCGCGCATGTACACCGCGTTGGTCCGGCGCAGGGTGTCCTGGAACGCGTTGGTGCCCAGCACGGCGCGCTCGTTGGCCTTGCAGGTCACGCACCAGTCGGCCGTCATGTTGACGAACACGACGCGGTTGTCCTGGCGCAGCCGGTCCAGCATCTGCGGCGAGTACTCCACCACGTTGTCGCTGGCCGCCTGCGCGGCCTTGGCCGGCGGCGCCATGCGGGTCACGCCCCAGATCGGGTACAGCGCGCCAAGGACCAACAGCAGGGCCAACAGGCCGCCCACACGCTGACTGCGCCAGCGGCTGCGCTCGAACCACCACAGCGCCAGCGACAGGATCACCAGGCCACCCAGCACCAGCGCCATCGCGTCCACGCCGCGCTGCTTGCCCAGTACCCACAGCAGCCAGATCGCGGTGCCGTACATCGGGAAGGCCAGCACCAGCTTGAGCGTTTCCATCCACGCGCCGGGGCG
>DMZT01000072.1:0-616 GCA_003484865.1 Stenotrophomonas sp. | reverse complement strand
AGGCGGCGGGCCAGCGAGGGCACGAAACCGATCAGCAGGAACGGCAGGGCCAGGCCCAGGCCGAGCGCCAGGAATACCAGCATCGCCTGCAGGCCGGGGGCAGCGAAGGCGTAGGCCAGGGCCGGGCCCATGAACGGGGCCACGCACGGGCTGGCCACTACGCAGGCGAGCACGCCGGTGAAGAAATCGCCGACCGGGCCGCTGCGCGAGGCCAGCGACTGGCCGACACCGCCCATGCTGCCGCCCAGGGTGAAGACACCCGACAGGCTCAGGCCAACGGCGAACATCAGATACACCAACGCGGCGATGAACCACGGGTGCTGCAGCTGGAAGCCCCAGCCCGCGGCCTGGCCCGCCGCACGCAGCGCGATCACCAGTGCACCGATGGCGGCGAAGGCGACCAGCACGCCGGCGGTGTACCAGAGCGCATGGCTGCGCGCGCGCTGACGGCTCTCGCCGCTCTGCGCCACGCCCAGCACCTTCAGCGACAGGATCGGCAGCACGCAGGGCATCAGATTGAGGATCAGGCCACCGGCCACGGCGAACAGCAGCAGCACCAGCAGGTTGCCCGGCGCGGCGGCCGGGGCGACCGGCGGCGGGGTGCGCTGCGCGTTGT
>DMZT01000071.1 GCA_003484865.1 Stenotrophomonas sp. | reverse complement strand
GCACCGGCGGCAGTCAATGCGGTGGTGATGGGCGACGGTGCCGTGGCCAGCGGGGCCTCGGCCACGGCCATCGGCCAGGGTGCGACCGCCTCGGCCGCCAACTCGGTGGCACTGGGCCAGGGCTCGGTGGCCGATCGCGCCGATACGGTCTCGGTCGGCAGCGTCGGCAACGAGCGACAGGTCGCCAACGTCGCGGCCGGTCCGCAGGCCACCGATGCGGTCAACAAGGGCCAGCTGGATGGCGGCATCGCGACCGCCAACAGCTACACCGACCAGCGCTTCACCTCGATGGCCGACAGCTTCGACATCTACAAGGGCGAGATCGACCAGCGCCTGCGTCACCAGGACCGCCGCATCGATCGCCAGGGCGCGATGAGCGCGGCGATGCTCAACATGGCCACCAGCGCCGCCGGCGTGCGTACCCAGAACCGCGTCGGTGTCGGCGTCGGTTTCCAGGGCGGCGAATCGGCGCTGTCGCTGGGCTACCAGCGCGCGCTCAGTGAGCGCGCCACGGTGACCCTGGGCGGTGCCTTCAGCAGTGATGACAGCTCGGTCGGCGTGGGCGCCGGCTTTGGCTGGTAAGCCGTTGGTTTCAATGCGGGGCCGTGCGCGGCCCCGTTGCAACGCAATGCAAGGCCTGAGGGGGCGGGTCACGGGAACCCTGGCCAGGGCCGGCCAGGGAGCTCGCATGGAGTGTTGGCCTGAACAGTCGTTTGATCCATGACCTTGAAGAGGACGTCAACGTGACCAGTAAGCAGAACCTTCGCATCAATGTGCTGGCAGCCGCCGTGCTGTCGTTGTCCGCAGGCGCCAGCGCCTATGCAGCGGGCCTGCCGGCCAAGGAGCCGGTGCGCCAGCCGGCTGCCGCCCAGGGCGCAGAGCGCATCATCGTCAAGTACCGCGCCGGCACCGCTGCGGCCACGGATCGTTCGGCCAAGCTGACGGCCGTGCAGTCGGCGGTCGCCCGCGCCAGTGTCGGTGGCTCCGCCGCCGGCCGTGCCAGTGCCGTGAACCCGCAGATCGTGCGCAAGCTCGGTGTCGGTGCCGATCTGATCCGCCTGCAGGGCCGCTTGAGCCCGGCCGAACTGCAGAAGGTGCTGGCCGAGATCAAGGCCGATCCCTCCGTGCAGTACGCCGAAGTGGACGTGAAGCTGCAGCGCACCGATGTGCGCCCGCGCGACGCGACCCCGCAGCTGGTGCCGAACGATCCGTACTACGCGCAGTACCAGTGGCATCTGAACAGCGCTACCGGCGGCATCAATGCGCCGGCAGCGTGGGACATCGCCCAGGGCGAAGGCGTGGTGGTGGCGGTGCTCGATACCGGCATCCTGCCGCAGCACCCGGATTTCTCCGGCAATCTGCTGGCCGGTTACGACTTCATCAGCGATGCGGAAACCTCGCGCCGACCGACCGACGAGCGCGTGCCGGGTGCGCTGGATTACGGTGATTGGGTAGAAAACGACAACGAGTGCTATGCCGGCTCGCTGGCCGATGACAGCTCCTGGCACGGTACCCACGTCGCGGGCACCATCGCCGAGTCCACCAACAACGGTGTGGGCATGGCGGGCGTTGCGTACAAGGCGCGCGTCCTGCCGGTCCGCGTCCTCGGCAAGTGCGGTGGCTACCTGTCCGACATCGCCGATGCGATCACCTGGGCCTCCGGTGGCACGGTGGCCGGGATCCCGGCCAACGCCAATCCGGCCGAGGTCATCAACATGAGCCTGGGCGGCGGCGGCGCGTGTGATGCGCTGTACCAGGATGCGATCAATGGCGCCGTGTCGCGCGGCACCACCGTGGTGGTCGCCGCCGGCAACTCGGCCTCCAACGCGTCCAATTTCCGTCCGGCCAGCTGCGCCAACGTGGTGGCGGTCGGCGCCACCCGCATCACCGGTGGGATCGCCTACTACTCCAACTTCGGCACCGTGGTGGACCTGTCCGGCCCGGGCGGCGGTGGCAGCGTGGACGGCAATCCGGGCGGCTACGTGTGGCAGTCCGGCTACAACGGCCTGACCACGCCGACCTCCGGTGCCTACAGCTACGTGGGCATGGCCGGCACCTCGATGGCCTCCCCGCATGTCGCGGCGGTGGCAGCGCTGGTGCAGGGCGCGGTCGCGGCGGCCGGCAAGGATCCACTCACTCCGGCTGCGCTGGAAACCCTGCTCAAGCAGACCGCACGGGCCTTCCCGGTCACCATCCCGACCGCCACCCCGATCGGCACCGGCATCGTCGATGCCAAGGCCGCCCTGGACAAGGCGCTGGAAGAAGAGTGCACCGAGAACTGCGGCCCGGTGGCCACGCCGCTGACCAACAAGGTCGCCGTCGGTGGCCTGAGCGGCGCCGGTGGCAGCGAAGTGCTGTACAGCTTCGAGGCGCAGGCCGGCAAGGTGCTGAGCCTGCTCACCTACGGTGGCAGCGGCAATGTGTCGGTGTACGTGAGCCAGGGCAAGGAGCCGACCGCGACCGCGTTCGATGCCAAGTCCACGCGTCCGGGCAACAGTGAAACCGTGCGCTTCACCGCGCCGGTGGCCGGCACGTATTACATCAAGGTGGTCGGTGAGTCCGCGTTCAGCGGTGTGAGCATCCTCGCCAACCAGTAAGACCGGTAAAACCCAACGGGAGTCCGTCATGTGACGGGCTCCCGTTTTTACATCTGGACCGTGTGCAATCCCGCGTACGATCGCGGTGAACTGCTAAAGTCGCAGCGGTTGCCAGGAGAAAGTGCTTGAACGCGGTTGCCCAGGATCCCACTGCAGAAGCCACCGCCGAATCCCGCATCGTCGGGGTATTGCTGGAGAAAGGTCGGCTCAAGGACAGCGACCTGGCCCGCGCGCGTCCGCTGCACCGTGAGTCCGGCGGCAGCCTGCTCGGTCTGCTGGTGCGGCTGGGGCTGGTCTCCGAGCGGGACCATGCACAGACCTGTGCCGAGGTGCTCGGCCTGCCGTTGCTCGATGCCAAGGCCGTGCCGGAAGCGCCACCCGAAGCGCTGCTCGATGGCTTGCCGCTGACGCTGCGTTTCCTCAAACAATTCCATGTCTGTCCGCTGGTCCTCCAGGACGGCGTGCTCGATCTGTGGCTGTCCGATCCGCAGGACCCGTATGCGGCCGATGCGGTGCAGTTGGCGATGGGCCTGCCGGTGCGCCTGCACGTGGGCCTGCGCTCGGAGATCGACGATCTGATCGAGCGCTGGTTCGGCCAGGGCCGCAGCGCGATGGGCGCGATCATCGAGACCGCCGACGGGGAGGGCGCTGCGGTCGACGACATCGAACACCTGCGCGATCTGGCTTCCGAAGCGCCGGTGATCCGGCTGGTCAACCTGGTCATCCAGCGGGCGGTGGAACTGCGCGCCTCGGATATCCATATCGAACCGTTCGAGAATCGCCTGAAAGTGCGTTACCGCGTGGATGGCGTGCTGATCGAAGGGGAAAGCCCGCCGGTCAATCTCACGGCCGCGGTGATCAGCCGTATCAAGATCATGGCGCGGCTCAACATCGCCGAACGTCGCCTGCCGCAGGACGGCCGCATCATGTTGCGCGTGCAGGGCAAGGAGCTCGATCTGCGTGTCAGCAGCGTGCCCACCGCGCATGGCGAAAGCGTGGTGATGCGCCTGCTCGACCGCGATACGGTGGTGTTCGATTTCCATCGGCTGGGTTTCACCGAGGCATTCCTGCCGCAGTTCCGCAAGCTGCTCGAGCAGCCGCATGGCATCCTGCTGGTGACCGGCCCCACCGGCTCGGGCAAGACCACCACGCTGTACACCGCGCTGAGCCATCTCAATACCGCCGACGTCAAGATCATCACTGTCGAAGATCCGGTCGAATACCAGATCGAAGGCATCAACCAGATCCAGGCCAAACCGCAGATCGGATTGGATTTCGCCAATGCGCTGCGCAGCATCGTGCGCCAGGATCCGGACATCATCATGATTGGCGAAATGCGCGATCTGGAAACCGCCCGCATCGCGATCCAGTCCGCGCTCACCGGCCACCTGGTGCTCTCCACCCTGCACACCAACAATGCCGCCGGCGGCATCACCCGCCTGCTGGACATGGGCGTGGAAGATTATCTGCTGACCTCCACGATCAACGGCATCCTCGCCCAGCGCCTGGTGCGCCGGCTGGAGCCGCAGCATGCGCAGCGCTACCGTGCCTCACCGGAAGAGATCGACAAATTCGGCCTGCGCCGCCTGCAGCCGGAGGGGGAGATTTTCCTCTACCGTGCACAGCCCTCGGCGATCGCGCCCACCGGGTATCTCGGCCGCACCACCATCGTCGAGTTCCTGGTGATGAACGATGCGCTGCGCAGCGCGGTGATGCGTCGCGCCGGCATGGGCGAGATCGAACAGATCGCGCGCGCGGCCGGCATGCGCACCATGTATGAGGATGGCCTGTCCAAGGCCCTGCAGGGCCACACCACGCTGGAAGAAGTACTGCGCGTGACGGAGGAATCCTGATGCGTGCATGCGGTCGGCACCCGGTGGGCGGCTGAGCATGGCCCAGTACCGCTACAAGGCGCTCAACGCGCATGGCGAACTGTTCGAGGGCCAGATGGACGCGGCCAGCGAAGCCGAGGTGGCCGCGCGCCTGCAGGACCAGGGTCACATGCCGATGGAGGCGCGCCTGGCCAGCGAAGGTGTCGCGGGGGCGTCATCCTGGGCGGCGCTGCTGCGTCGCAAACCGTTCGACGGCGGTGGGCTGGTGCAGTTCACCCAGCAACTGGCGACGCTGCTCGGTGCCGGGCAGCCACTGGACCGTGCGCTCAGCATCCTGCTGGAACTGCCTGAAGACGAGCGCACGCGCCGGGTGGTCACCGACATCCGCGACATCGTGCGCGGCGGTGCGCCGCTCTCCACCGCGCTGGAGCGCCAGCACGGGCTGTTCTCGCGGCTGTACATCAACATGGTGCGCGCCGGTGAAGCCGGTGGCAGCCTGCACGACACCCTGCAGCGGCTGTCGGATTATCTGGAGCGCAGCGCTGAGCTGAAAGGCCGCGTCATCAACGCGCTGATCTACCCGGCGATCCTGCTGGCGGTGGTCGGCGGTGCGCTGCTGTTCCTGCTGGGCTACGTGGTGCCGCAGTTCGCGCTGATGTACGAAAGCCTGGATGTCGCGCTGCCGTGGTTCACCCAGTGGGTGCTCACCGCCGGCCTGGTCGTGCGCGAAGGCTGGATCATCATGATCGTGGTACCGGCCGTGATCGCGCTGGTGGTGGAGCGGCGGCTGCGGCAACCGGCCACGCGCCTGGCCATGGATGGCTGGCTGCTGCAACGCAACGGCATCGGCCCGCTGCTGGCCAAGCTGGAAACCGCGCGCCTGGCCCGCACCCTGGGCACGTTGCTGCGCAACGGCGTGCCGCTGCTGTCCGGCCTGGGCATCGCGCGCAACGTGCTGAGCAACCGCGCGCTGGCCGCCGATGTCGATGCAGCCAGTGACGAGGTCAAGAACGGCAACGGCCTGTCGGCATCGTTGGCGCGCGGCAAACGCTTTCCGCGGCTGGCGCTGCAGATGATCCAGGTCGGCGAGGAATCCGGCGCGCTGGATACGATGCTGCTCAAGACCGCCGATACGTTCGAACAGGAAAGCGCGCGCGCGATCGACCGGTTGCTGTCGGCGCTGGTGCCGGTGATCACCCTGGTGCTGGCTTCGGTGGTCGGCCTGGTGATCGTGGCCGTGCTGGTGCCGTTGTACGACCTGACCAATGCCATCGGCTGACCGGCCGCTGGTGAATACCCCAACGATTCGATGCAAGGAGCCTGCCATATGCAACGCCGTCGCCTGACCCGCTTTTCTTCCGCGCGCCACCAGTCCGGCATGAGCCTGCTGGAGATCATCATCGTGATCGTGCTGATCGGTGCGGTGCTGACCCTGGTCGGCAGCCGCGTGCTCGGCGGCGCCGATCGTGGCAAGGCCAACATCGCCAAGGCACAGGTGCAGACCATGGCCGGCAAGATCGACAACTATCAGCTCGATACCGGCAAGCTGCCGGCCAAACTGGATGATCTGGTCACCCAGCCCAGCGGCAGCGCGGGTTGGCTCGGGCCGTACGCCAAGCCGGCCGACCTCAATGACCCGTGGGGTCATGCGTTGGAGTACCGCGTGCCGGGCGAGAGCCAGCCGTACGACCTGATCAGCCTGGGCAAGGACGGCAAGGTCGGTGGCAGCAGTTACGACGCGGACATCCGGTACGAGTAATCGGCAGTGGGAGCGCTGTGGCCCGTGCCGAGCAGACCGCCGCATCGCGTGCCCACGGGCACCCGTGTGCGCGGTCTGTCGTTGCTGGAGATGCTGCTGGTCGTGGCGCTGATCGCCATCATCGGTGTGGTGACCGCCACCGCGATGAACGGTGGCATCGACGGCATGCGCCTGCGCAACGCCGGCAAGGAAATCGCCACCCAGCTGCGCTACACGCGCACGCAGGCCATCGCCACCGGCCAGACCCAGCGCTTCGTGATCGACCCGCGTGCCAGGACGTGGCAGGCCGCCAATGGGCGCCACGGGCAGATTCCCGCCGCGCTGGACGTCCAGTTCCGCGGGGCGAGCCAGCTCAGCACCGCGCCGGGGCAGGGCAGCATCGCCTTCTTCGCCGACGGCGCGGCCAGTGGCGGCAGCATCGACCTGAGCACGCGCGGCGCGGTGTGGGAGATCCACGTCGGCTGGATCACCGGCGAAGTCCGTGCCGGTCCGCGCCGGGAGGGCGGATGAAGCGTCAGCGCGGCTATTCATTGCTGGAGGTGATCATCGCCTTCGCGCTGCTGGCGTTGGCGTTGACCCTGCTGCTGGGCAGCCTGTCCGGTGCGGCGCGTCAGGTCGGTCAGGCCGACGTGCGCAGCCGGGCCACGCTGTATGCGCAGTCGCTGCTGGCCAGTACCGGCGTGGAGGCTCCGCTGCAGGAGGGCAGCACACAGGGCGAGTGGGAGCAGGGCAAGTACCGTTGGCGATTGCAGGTGGAACCGTACGCGGAGCCACGCACGACCACCGCGCCGGTGGCCACCGATGTTGGCGGCCCGACCCTGGCGCAGATCACCCTGCAGGTGCGCTGGGGCGAAGGCAACGGCGAGCAGTTGCAATGGCGCAGCCTGCGCGTGTTGCCGCCGGTACCGGGCACCCCGCGATGACGCTGCGCGCGCGCCGTGCCCGCGGCTTCACCCTGATCGAAATCCTGCTGGCGACCGCGCTGCTGGTCGGCGGCCTGGCGCTGGCCTTCGCCACCGTGCGCTCGGCCATGGCGATCAGCCAGCGCGGCGAGCGCATGGCCGCCCAG
>DMZT01000215.1:24091-24524 GCA_003484865.1 Stenotrophomonas sp. | reverse complement strand
GAAGTCGCGCTGGAAATACCTGCTGCAGTCGATCTTCGGTCTGGCGGCCGGTCTGTTCCTGTTCTACACCGCCGATGTGCCGGCGGCGATGACGTTCTACATCCCGATGTTCAAATCGATCGCGCTGCCGCTGGCCGGCATCAGCTTCGTGGCCATCGCGTATTTCTGGATCGTCGGCTTCTCCAACGCGGTCAACCTGACCGACGGCCTGGACGGGTTGGCGATCATGCCGACGGTGCTGGTCGCCTGCGCCCTGGGCGTGTTCGCCTATGCCTCGGGCAACGTGGTGTTCTCCAGCTACCTGCAGATCCCGCAGATCCCGGGCGCCGGTGAGTTGGTCATCATCTGCGCAGCGATCGCCGGCGCAGGCCTGGGCTTCCTCTGGTTCAACACCTATCCGGCCATGGTCTTCATGGGCGACATCGGCGCGCTG
>DMZT01000215.1:0-23995 GCA_003484865.1 Stenotrophomonas sp. | reverse complement strand
TGGCGCTGGGTGCGGTGCTGGGCACGAT
Source organism: Stenotrophomonas sp. (assembly GCA_003484865.1). Lineage (GTDB taxonomy): Bacteria > Pseudomonadota > Gammaproteobacteria > Xanthomonadales > Xanthomonadaceae > Stenotrophomonas. The sequence continues at coordinate 23,967 of DMZT01000215.1, read as the reverse complement.
CGCGGTGATCACCCGCCAGGAGCTGGTGCTGGTGGTGATGGGCGGCGTGTTCGTGATCGAGACGCTGTCGGTGATGATCCAGGTCGCCTCGTTCAAGCTGACCGGCAAGCGCGTATTCCGCATGGCACCGATCCACCACCACTTCGAACTGAAGGGCTGGCCGGAGCCGCGCGTGATCGTGCGCTTCTGGATCATCTCGGTCGTGCTGGTGCTGATCGGCCTGGCCACGTTGAAGGTCCGCTGATGAACGACCTGTCGCGCCAGGCAACCCGCCTTGAAGCCATCGGAGGCCACTTCGACAAGTGGCTGCTGGGCGCGATCATCGCGCTCACCGGGCTGGGCGTGGTGATGGTCGCGTCGAGCTCGATCGCGCTGATGAGCAGCCCGTTCTATTACCTCAACCGCCACCTGATCTTCCTGGCGGTGGGTATCGGCCTGGCAATCATCGCCATGCGCACCGAGCTCAAGAGCATCGAGCAGTACAACCAGATCCTGCTGCTGGGCTGCTTCGCGCTGCTGGTGGTGGTGTTCATCCCGGGCCTGGGCAGCAGCGTCAACGGTGCCCGCCGCTGGATCAACCTGGGTATTTCCAAGTTCCAGACCGTCGAAGCGGTGAAGGTGCTCTACATCGTGTGGCTGTCCAGCTACCTGGTCCGCTTCCGCGATGAGGTCAACGCCACCTGGCCGGCAATGCTCAAGCCGCTGGGCGTGGCTGGCGCGCTGGTGGTGCTGTTGCTGCTGCAGCCGGACTTCGGCTCGTCCACGCTGCTGCTGGCGATCACCGCCGGCATGCTGGTGCTGGGCGGGGTCAACATGCCGCGCATGTCCATGCCGGTGATCATCGGCATGGTCGGCATGAGCGCGCTGGCGATCATCGAACCGTACCGCATGCGCCGCATCACCTCCTTCCTGGACCCGTGGGCCGATCAGCAGGGCGACGGCTACCAGCTGTCCAACGCGCTGATGGCCGTGGGCCGTGGCGAGTGGACCGGCGTGGGCCTGGGCAACTCGGTGCAGAAGCTCTATTACCTGCCCGAAGCGCATACCGATTTCATCTTCTCGGTCACCGCCGAGGAGCTGGGCTTCCTTGGCACCTGCCTGATCATTTCGCTGTATGCGCTGCTGGTCGGCCGCACCTTCTGGCTGGGCATGCGCTGCGTGGAAATGAAGCGCCACTTCTCCGGCTACATCGCCTTCGGCATCGGCCTGTGGATCAGCATGCAGAGCTTCGTCTCGATCGGGGTCAACCTCGGCATCCTGCCGACCAAGGGCCTGACCCTGCCGCTGATTTCCTCGGGCGGCTCGAGTGTGCTGATGACCTGCGTGGCGATGGGCCTGCTGCTGCGCGTCTCCTATGAACTGGACCGCGCCGAGCGCCGCCAGGCCGTGCGCATGGGCGCCGACCAGGAAGGCCCGCTGCCGGGCGACGTGCCCAAGGCCGACAGCGCCAGCGCGGTCGCCGCGGCGATGCAGGACAGCGGCAACCGCGATGCCGCACCGGGCGACAGCGCCACCCGTGGCACCAGCCGCATGCAGCAACGCATCGAACCGACGCTGGGGAGGATGGGATGAGCACGCCTCGCCTCGATCCGTCCCAGCGCCCGGTCATGATCATGGCCGGCGGTACCGGTGGGCACATCTTCCCCGGCCTGGCCGTGGCCAAGGTGCTGCGCGAACGCGGCGTGCCGGTCACCTGGCTCGGTGCCGATGGCGCGATGGAAACGCGCCTGGTGCCGCAGCACGATATCCACATCGATACGCTCGCCATCGGTGGCCTGCGCGGCAAGGGCAAGCTGGCCCTGATCGGCGCACCGCTGCGGCTGCTGCGCGCGATCCGCGCGGCCGGCTTCCTGATCCGCGATCGCCAGCCGCGGGCGGTGATCGCCTTCGGTGGCTTCGCCTCCGGCCCCGGCGGTATCGCCGCGCGCCTGCATGGCCTGCCGTTGCTGGTGCACGAACAGAACCGCGCACCGGGCATGACCAATCGCGTGCTGTCGCGCTTCGCGCGCCGCGTGCTGGCCGGTTTCCCGGGCAGCTTCGCCAAGCGTGAGGAAGCGGTCGGCAACCCGGTGCGTGCCGAGATCGCCGCGATCACGCCGCCCGAGCTGCGCCTGGCCAACCGTCAGGGCCCGCTGCGCCTGCTGGTCCTCGGTGGCAGCCAGGGGGCACGCGTGCTCAACAACGCGGTGCCCAAGGCACTGGCTGCGCTGGGCGCCGGCATGCCGGTGCAGGTGCGCCACCAGAGCGGCGAGAAGCTGCATGCCGAGGCGCTGCAGGCGTATGCCGATGCCAGCGTGCAGGCAAGCGTGGAACCCTTCATTGCCGATATGGCCGAGGCGTTCGCCTGGGCCGATCTGGTGGTGTGCCGCTCCGGCGCCTCCACCCTGGCCGAGCTGTGCGCGGTCGGCGTGGGCAGCGTGCTGGTGCCGTTTGCCGCGGCCGTCGACGATCACCAGACCCGCAATGCGGAGTATCTGGTCGAGCGCGGCGCCGCTGTGTTGCTGAAGCAGGATGAAACGCTGGCGACGCAGCTGGAAGGCGTGTTGCGCGATTTGTCCGAAAATTCCGCCCGACGCATGCAGATGGCCAATGCCGCGCGTGCCCTGGCCAAGGTCGATGCCGCTGAGCGCATCGCCGACATCATTCTCGAGGAATCCAAATGAACACCGCTACGCGCGCCAGCCTGGCGCGAGGCCGCGCATGATCCGCCGCCTCCACGACACCAACGACCTGGTACGCGCGTTCCCGCGCGTGCACTTCGTCGGCATCGGTGGCACCGGCATGAGCGGCATCGCCGAAGTGATGCTGACGCTGGGCTATGAAGTGTCCGGCTCGGACAATGCCGACAACGCCGCGACCCGCCGCCTGGCCGGCCTGGGTGCGCGCGTGATGCGCGGCCACTCGGCCGCCAATGTGCTCGGTACCGACTGCGTGGTCGTCTCCAGCGCGATCCGCGATGACAACCCGGAGTTGATGGAAGCACGCAGCCAGCGCATTCCGATCATGCCGCGCGCGGCGATGCTGGCCGAACTGATGCGCTTCCGCCGCGGCATCGCGGTGGCCGGCACGCACGGCAAGACCACCACCACCAGCCTGACCGCCGCGGTGCTGAGCGAAGGCGGGCTGGACCCGACCTTCGTGATCGGCGGCCAGCTGCTCGCCGCCGGTGCCAACGCCAAGCTCGGCGGTGGCCAGTGGCTGGTGGCCGAAGCCGACGAGAGCGATGGCAGCTTCCTGCGCCTGAACCCGCTGGTTTCGGTGATCACCAACATCGATTCGGACCACCTGGAAAACTACGGCAACGATTTCGCCCGCGTCCAGGCCGCGTTCGCCGAGTTCCTGCAGCGCCTGCCGTTCTACGGGCTGGCGGTGCTGTGTATCGACGATCCGGAAGTGGCCGCATTGGCTGCGCAGACGCCGCGCCATGTCATGAGCTATGGCATGAGCAGCAACGCCGACGTGCGCGCCGAGGACGTGGTCCAGGACGGCCCGCGCATGCATTTCACCCTGCGCCTGCCGGAAGGCAGCAGCCACCCGGTGACGCTGGCCCTGCCGGGCGCGCACAACGTGCTCAACGCGCTGGCCGCCGCCGCCGTGGGCTGGCAGCTGGGCGTGGCCCCGGACGCGATCGCGCGTGCGCTGGAGAGCTTTGCCGGCATCGGCCGCCGCTTCAATGACCTGGGCATCGTCACCACGCACACCGGCGCCAAGGTCCGCGTGATCGACGACTACGGCCACCACCCGCGTGAGCTGGCCGCCGTGTTCGCCGCTGCCCGCGGCGGCTGGCCGAGCCAGCGCCTGGTCGTGGCGTTCCAGCCGCACCGTTACAGCCGTACCCGCGATCAGTTCGATGCCTTTGCCGCCGTGCTGTCCGAAGTGGATGCGCTGGTGCTGAGCGAGGTGTACCCGGCCGGCGAAGCGCCGATCCCGGGGGCCGATTCGCGTTCGCTGGCCCGCGCCATCCGTGCGCGCGGCCGCAGCGAGCCGGTCGTGGTCGGCAACGCCGCCGAACTGGCGCACGTGCTGCCTGACGTGCTGCAGGACGGTGACCTGCTGCTGATGATGGGGGCCGGCGACATCGGCTACATCGCCCAGCAGATCGCCGGCGAAGGTTTCCAGGAGACCCCGGCGGCATGAACGCGCTGACCTTCCCGCCGCTGCGCCTCACCGACCCGGCCATGTTCGGCCGCGTCGCCGTGCTGCTGGGGGGCACCTCCAGCGAGCGCAACGTCTCGCTGGATTCCGGCCGCAACGTGATCGAAGCGCTGCGCGCGCGCGGCGTCGATGCGATCGCGGTCGACGGCATCCCAGCCCTGGCGCTGGCGCTGGTCGAGAAGCGCTTCGACCGCGTGTTCAACATCCTCCACGGCCATAACGGCGGTGGCGAGGACGGCATCGTGCAGGGCCTGATGGAAGCCTTCGGCGTGCCCTACACCGGCTCGGACGTGCTGGGCTCGGCGTTGAGCATGGACAAGATCCGCACCAAGCAGGTGTGGCTGTCGCACGGCCTGCCGACCCCGCGCTTCATCGCGCTGGACCAGGCCTCCGATGTCCACGCCGCCGCGGCCGAGCTCGGCCTGCCGGTGGTGGTCAAGCCGGCCAACGAAGGCTCCAGCGTCGGCATCAGCCGCGTGGTGGAAGCGGCCGGGCTGGATGAGGCGGTCGCGCTGGCGGTGCGCTATGACGGCCAGCTGCTGATGGAGCAGATGGTGGTCGGTGATGAGTTGACCGTGGCGATCCTGGGCGACCAGGCACTGCCGTCGATCCGCATCGTGCCCAAGGGCCAGTGGTACGACTACAACGCCAAGTACATCGCCGAGGACACCCAGTACCTGTGCCCGGGCCTGGAGGGCGAGGATGAAATCGAGATCCGCCGCCTCGCACTGGCCGCGTTCCGCGCCGCCGGTTGCCGTGGCTGGGGCCGGGTGGACGTGATGCGCGACCGCAGCAGCGGCCGCTTCTACCTGTTGGAAGTGAACACCGCGCCGGGCATGACCAGCCATTCGCTGGTGCCCAAATCGGCCAGGCAGGCCGGGATCGGCTTTGAAGAGCTGGTCTGGCGCGTGCTGGAACAGACCCTGCCGGGTCACGCAGCACAGGAGCACAGCCACGCATGAACGCGGTGCTGCGCATCTTCGTCTGGTTGCTGGCCCTGTCGGTCGTGGCACTGCCCGTGGTGGCGGTGCTCAACGGCTGGGTCGGTGCCGAGCGGTGGCCGTTGGCCAAGCTGCGCGTGCACGGTGAGTTCAAGCGGGTCCCGGCCGAACAGCTGCAGCAGGTCGTGTTGCCGTACGCGAAGTCCGGCTTCTTCGCGGTCAAGCTGCAGGATGCCCAGGACGCGATCGAAACGCTGCCGTGGGTGGAAAGCGCGCAGGTCCGCAAGCAGTGGCCGGACGTGCTGGAAATCACCCTGGTCGAGCACAAGCCGTTCGCGCGCTGGGGCCAGGACCGCCTGCTTTCCGAGCAGGGCAAGCTGTTCGCCACGCCGAAGAAGCTGCAGGACCTGGAGCTGCCCGACCTGGACGGGCCGGACAGCCAGACTGAAGAAGTCGTGGCGCTCTACAACGATGCGCGCGCGCTGTTCGCGCCGGCCGGGGTGGACGTCAAGCGGGTCACCATGGACGCACGTGGCAGCTGGTCGCTGGTGCTGAGCAATGGCACCGAAGTGGTGGTGGGGCGCGACGATGCCCGCTCGCGCCTGCAGCGGTTCGTGCGCGTACTGCCACAGCTGGCCAACCAGGCGGCGCCGATCGAGCGCGCCGACCTCCGATACACCAATGGTTTCACGCTGAGCTGGGGTACCCCGGCTCCGGCCGCACCGGCCACGCCGGCCACTGTGGCGCACAGGACGCAGGACAGGACATGAATCGCAAGGGTGACAAATCACTGATCGTTGGTCTGGATATCGGCACCTCCAAGGTGGTGGCGCTGGTCGGCGAGTATTCGCCGGGCAATCCGATCGAGGTCATCGGCATCGGCTCGCACGAATCGCGCGGTCTCAAGCGCGGCGTGGTGGTGGATATCGAATCCACCGTGCAGTCCATCCAGCGTGCGGTCGAAGAGGCCGAGCTGATGGCCGGGTGCGAAATCCGCTCGGTGTATGCCTCGATCTCCGGCAACCACGTGCAGTGCAAGAACTCGCCCGGCATCGTGCCGATCCGCGACGGCGAAGTGACCTGGGGCGACCTGGATCGCGTGCTGGATGCGGCCAAGGCGGTGGCGATCCCGGCCGACCAGAAGATCCTGCATGCGATCCCGCGCGAGTACGTGCTGGACGATTCGCAGGAAGGCATCCGCAACCCGGTCGGCATGACCGGCGTGCGCCTGGAAGTGCATGCCCACCTGGTGGTGTGTGCACAGTCGGCGGCGGCCAACATCTCCAAGTGCGTGCAGCGCTGCGGCCTGCAGGTCGATGACCTGGTGCTCTCTTCGCTGGCCTCCAGCGTGGCCGTGCTGACCGCCGACGAGCGCGAGCTGGGCGTGGTGCTGGTCGACATGGGTGCCGGCACCACCGACCTGGCCGTGTTCGTGCAGGGCGCGATCTGCCACACCGCCTCGCTGCCGATCGCTGGCGACCACGTCACCAACGACATCGCGCACATGCTGCGCACGCCGACGCCGGAAGCCGAGCAGATCAAGGTGCGCTATGCCTGCGCCCTGGCCCAGCTGGCCACCGCCGAGGAAAGCATCCAGGTACCCAGCGTCGGCGATCGTCCGCCGCGCCGGATGCCACGCCACGCACTCGCCCAGGCCGTGCAGGGCCGTTACGAAGAGATCTTCGAGATGGTGCAGGCCGAACTGCGCCGCTCCGGTTTCGAGGAGCTGGTGCGCGCCGGCATGGTGCTTACCGGCGGTGCCTCGAAGATGGAAGGCGTGGTCGAACTGGCCGAGGAAATGCTGCAGATGCCGGTGCGCGTGGGCATTCCGCAGCACGTCACCGGGCTGGGCGAAGTGGTGGGCAACCCGGTGCATGCCACCGGCGTGGGCCTGCTGCTGATGGGCAGCCAGATCGAACACCCGCGTCGCCCGTCGCTGCCCACCGGCCGCGCCGGCAGCATGTTCAAGAAACTCAAAACCTGGTTCCGCGGCGAGTTCTGACGCGGCCCGCGGTAGAGCCGACCGTTGGTCGGCTGCATCACCTGCACCCCCGCACCACTGCAACGCAACGCACCACCGCAACACGGCAGCACCGGCAACACACAACCCACACAGCCGCAACGGCAACATGACGCGCGAAAGGCAGGAGGCCTGACCGCCCATGCCACCGAAAGCGGATACAACGAGGACACGGACATGGCGCATTTCGAACTGATTGAAAAGATGGCACCCAATGCGGTGATCAAGGTGATCGGCGTGGGCGGCGGCGGCGGTAACGCCGTGGCGCACATGGTCAGCACCAGTGTGGACGGCGTGGAATTCATCACCGCCAACACCGACTCGCAGGCGATCAAGAACTGCGGTGCCAAGCTGCAGCTGCAGCTGGGTACCAACGTCACCAAGGGCCTGGGCGCAGGCGCGAACCCGGAAGTCGGCCGCCAGGCCGCGCTGGAAGACCGCGAGCGCATCATGGACGCCCTGCAGGGTGCGGACATGGTGTTCATCACCGCCGGCATGGGCGGCGGTACCGGCACCGGTGCAGCCCCGGTCGTGGCCCAGCTGGCCAAGGAGATGGGCATCCTGACCGTCGCCGTGGTCACCAAGCCGTTCCCGTTCGAAGGCCGTCGCCGCATGCAGGTCGCGCTGAAGGGCATCGAGGAACTGAGCCAGCATTGCGACTCGCTGATCACCATCCCGAACGAAAAGCTGATCACCGTGCTGGGCCGCAACGCCACCATGATCCAGGCCTTCCGTGCCGCCAACGACGTCCTCCAGGGCGCCGTGCAGGGCATCGCCGACCTGATCGTGCGTCCGGGCCTGATCAACGTCGACTTCGCCGACGTGCGCACCGTCATGTCCGAAATGGGCCTGGCGATGATGGGCACCGGCACCGCGCGTGGCGATGACCGCGCCCAGGCCGCTGCCGAAGCCGCCATCCAGAACCCGCTGCTGGACGATGTGAACCTGGCCGGTGCCAACGGCATCCTGGTCAACATCACCGCCGGCGCCGACTTCACGATGGCCGAGTTCGACGAGATCGGCCGCACCATCGATGGCTTCGCCTCCGAAGATGCCACCGTGGTCGTGGGTACGGTACTGGATCCGGACATGCAGGACGAAGTCCGCGTGACCGTGGTCGCCACCGGCCTGAACCGTGCCGTCACCGCCAAGACCCAGCGTCCGGGCGAGCGCGCACCGATCAAGCTGGTCCGCAACGCCACCACCGGCCAGCCGGAGTTCGGCGAGTTCGACAACGGCGGCGATGCGGTTTCCAAGGCCGTGGGCGGAATGGGCATGGGCATGGGCCTGCGTCGTCCGAGCGCCGACACCGTGGCCCCGTCGGCCCCGAGCGCGTCGGGTCCGGCTGCTGCCGAACTGCCGAACGATTACCTGGACATCCCGGCGTTCCTGCGCCGCCAGGCGGACTGAGTACTGCGTGCCGGGGCCTTGTCCTCCCCGGTAAGCACCTCCATGTCCCATGCTGCCGGGCCAGGATCGGCCCGGCAGTCTGACCGCCGTCGTGCATCGCGCACGTCCGGGCAGTGCTGTCGACGCACCACGGTTCACGGAAGGGACAGCGGTAGTGCGTGTTATTCTTGTTTGTCACAGCCGCGCTGACCGCGCGCTTTCTGGTCCTGCCCCCCGATGATTCCGCAACGCACCCTCAAGAACACGATCCGCGCCACCGGCGTTGGCCTTCACAGTGGTGACAAGGTCTACATGACCCTGCGCCCGGCCCCGGTCAACCACGGCATCGTCTTCCGTCGCGTCGATATGGACCCGGTGGTGGAAGTGCCCGCGCGTGCGGACCTGGTCACCGAAGTCACGCTGTGCACCGGCCTGACCTATCACGAGGCCAAGATCCAGACCGTCGAACACCTGATGTCGGCCCTGGCCGGCCTGGGTGTGGACAACATCATCGTGGAACTGTCCTCGGCCGAGCTGCCGATCATGGACGGTTCCTCCGGCCCGTTCGTCTTCCTGCTGCAGTCGGCGGGCATCGCCGAGCAGGACGCGCCGAAACGCTTCATCCGCATTCTCAAGACGGTGGAAGTCACCGAGGGCGACAAGGTCGCCCGCTTCGAGCCGTACGAAGGCTACAAGCTCGGTTTCACCATCCAGTTCAACCACCCGATGATCCCGGCCAAGCAGTCGCGGGCGGAAATCGACTTCTCGACCCTGGCCTACACCAAGGAAATCTCGCGCGCCCGGACCTTCGGCTTCATGCGGGATCTGGAGTACATGCGCGAGCGCAACCTGGGACTGGGCGGTTCGATGGACAACGCCATCGTGCTCGACGAGTTCCGCGTGCTCAACGACGACGGCCTGCGCTACGCCGATGAGTTCGTGCGCCACAAGATCCTCGACGCGATCGGCGATCTGTATCTGGCCGGCGGCCAGGTGCTGGGCGCGTACGAAGGCTTCAAGTCGGGCCACGCGCTCAACAACAAGCTGGTGCGCGCGTTGCTGGCCGATGCCACGGCGTGGGAGTGGGTCAGCTACGACTCGCCTGCCGCCACGGCGCCGGTGGTTTACGGGCTGCCGGCGTACGCCTGAGCCGTCATCGCGTAAGTCATTGATATGAAACAAAATAGAACGGCGCCTGGGGCGCCGTTTCTGTTTCCTGCGGTCCAGGCCGATGGAAGGCGGCGTGATCTTGACGTCAATGAACCGTAGGGGTGCACAGCGCACAGATTTGTGAACCTCATCAAGGTTTCTGCCGAATTTAACGTTAATTTAATAAAACACTAACGACTGGCGGCACTGACGCCGCTACAGTGCAGACCGGCTCCCAGCCAAAGTTCACGTGATCGTGACGCGGCCGGGAAGGGGCGGGATGCCCCGATGGCTTCACGATTTGGAGGAATCCACATCGCGCAGACAAGCCAACGCGTCGCGTAGCCCTTTGTGCGTGGCGGCTGAAACAGCGTGGGGGCCATTCCTGTTGTCGACCGCTGGGGAGCGTGGGGGAGGGGCAGATGCTGTTTTGACGGTCACCTTGGTGACCTTCAGCCCGATGGACCGGGCCGCGTCAATCAACTGTGCTTCGGCAAGCCGGACCTTGGCATGCCACACGGGAGATTCGACGAGAAAAACGAGGTGCTCGCCGTTTACATTCGCCAGCCGGCAACGGGTGGCCAGTGCAGGCGGCAAATGGGGGCGCAATTGACGGTCCAGCGCGTCGAGCCACAAGGCACGACGCAGCGGGTTACCGGCTTTGTCCGCCATGACCGCATCCAGCGCCGGCTTCGGCGTGGATGGGGAACGGGCACTGGATTTCGGCTCAGACATGAAAACTCACTGATGGCATTCAAAAAGATCGTAATCAAAACGCGTGAAGGACAGGCCAAGACGCCGCTGGCGCGTTTGCGTTTCTACTTCGAAGATTCCCCCCGGGCCCTGCTGGGCAGTGTGCTGGGGGTGGGCTGCCTGATCGGCTTCGGTGCCGGTATCGGTGGCAGCATGTTCAACGATTCCCGGCTCCACGCCAAGGTCGCACAGCAGGAACGCGAGCTGGCGCAGGCCCAGAAGGACGCTCAGACCCAGGTCAACGCGCTGGCTGCGCGGATGGGCGAGCTGCAGGCGCAGGCCACCCGTCTCAATGCCCTGGGCGAACGACTCACCCAGATGGGCAAACTGGAAGACGGCGAATTCGACTTCAACGAGACCCCCGGCCTCGGTGAAGGTGAGCCCGGCCCGACCCAGGACATCCCGGTCAGCGCGGTCAACGCCGACTTACAGGTGCTGGAGCAGCGCTTTGCTGCTTCAGGCCGCCAGCTGTCGGTGATGGAATCGCTGATGTTCGACCACCAGCTCGAACAGAACGCGGTGCCCTCGCGCATGCCGATCCGCAATACCTACATCACCTCCAACTTCGGCACCCGCAGCGATCCGTTCGGTCGTGGTGCGGCCACCCACAAGGGCATGGATTTCCACGCCAAGGTCGGTGACCCGGTGATGTCGGTGGCCGACGGCGTGGTCAGCTTTGCCGGTGTGAAGGGCGGCTACGGCAACGTGGTCGATGTGGACCATGGCAACGGCTATGTGACCCGCTATGCGCATAATTCGCGCCTGGTGGTGAAGCCGGGCGATCTGGTCCGGGCCGGCCAGGAAGTGGCCAAGGCCGGTTCCACGGGCCGTTCCACCGGTGCCCACGTGCACTTCGAGGTCTGGGAACGCGGCCAGGTGGTCAATCCGCGCAAGTTCCTCGGTGATGGCGGCAACACCCCGGTCGGCCGCGTTTCGCGGGGCTGATCACGGTAATGAACTTGAACGGGGGTGCTTGAAACGCCGGACCCCCGTCCCAAGCTACAATGGGTGTTGCCATAGACAGGGCGCAGTGCGCCCTGTTTCGTTTGCGGCGTGCGCATCCCCTGGGGAGAGCGCCGCCGTTGGGGCGTCTCATTCCAACCGGTTCCTTCAATGATCAACAGCCTGCTTACCCGCGTCTTCGGCAGTCGTAATGAACGACAGCTGCGCCAGCTCAACCGCATCGTCGCCAAGATCAATGCGTTGGAGCCGGAAATCGAAAAGCTCTCCGACGAGCAGCTCAAGGCCAAGACCCCGGAGTTCAAGCAGCGCATCGCTGACGGTGAGGCCCTGGACAAGGTGCTTCCCGAAGCGTTCGCGGTCTGCCGTGAAGCCAGCCGCCGTGTGCTGGGCATGCGCCATTACGATGTGCAGCTGATCGGCGGCATGGTCCTGCACCTGGGCAAGATCGCCGAAATGCGCACCGGTGAAGGCAAGACCCTGGTTGCCACGCTGCCGGTGTATCTGAACGCGCTGGAAGGCAAGGGCGTCCACGTGGTCACCGTGAACGACTACCTGGCCCGCCGTGACTCGGCGCAGATGGGCAAGCTCTACAACTGGCTGGGCATGAGCGTGGGCGTGGTCTACCCGGGCATGCCGCACGGCGACAAGCGCGAGGCGTATGCCAGCGACATCACCTACGGCACCAACAACGAATTCGGCTTCGATTACCTGCGCGACAACATGGCGCTGTCCCGTGCGGACCGCTACCAGCGCGGCCTGCATTACGCGATCGTCGATGAAGTCGACTCGATCCTGATCGATGAAGCCCGCACCCCGCTGATCATTTCCGGCCCGGCCGATGATTCCCCGGAGCTGTACATCCGTGTCAACCGCGTCGTCCCGCACCTGATCAAGCAGGAGGCCGAGGAGGGCGAGGGCGATTTCTGGGTCGATGAGAAGGGCAAGCAGGTCCATCTGTCCGAAGCGGGCATGGAGCATGCCGAGGCACTGCTGGTCGAAGCCGGCATCCTCAATGCCGAGACCGAAGGCCTCTACGCCGCGCAGAACCTGACCGTGGTGCACCACCTCAACGCGGCCCTGCGTGCGCATGCGATCTATCAGCGCGACGTGGATTACATCGTGCGCGATGGTGAAGTGGTGATCGTGGATGAATTCACCGGCCGTACCCTGGCCGGTCGCCGCTGGTCCGATGGCCTGCACCAGGCGGTGGAAGCGAAGGAAGGCGTGCCGGTCCAGCGCGAGAACCAGACGCTGGCGAGCATCACCTTCCAGAACCTGTTCCGCATGTACAAGAAGCTGTCCGGCATGACCGGTACGGCCGATACGGAAGCCTACGAATTCCAGAGCATCTACAACCTGGAAGTGGTGGTGATCCCGACCAACCGCCCGACCATCCGCAAGGACGGTTCGGACCAGGTGTTCCTCAACCGCAACGGCAAGTTCAACGCGGTGCTGGCCGATATCCAGGCCTGCAACGAGCGCGGCCAGCCGGTGCTGGTGGGTACCACCTCGATCGAAACCTCGGAGATGCTGTCCGAGCATCTGCGCAAGGCCGGTGTGCACCACGAAGTGCTCAACGCCAAGCAGCATGACCGCGAAGCGACGATCATCGCCAACGCCGGCATGCCGGGCGCGGTGACCATCGCCACCAACATGGCCGGCCGTGGTACCGACATCGTGCTGGGCGGTTCGCTGGAAGCGCAGCTACATGAGCTGGGCGATGAGGCGACGCCGGAACAGTGCGCCCAGGTCAAGGCCGAGTGGCAGGTCCGTCACGATGCGGTCAAGGCGGCCGGTGGCCTGCACATCGTCGGCACCGAGCGCCATGAGTCGCGCCGTATCGATAACCAGCTGCGTGGCCGTTCGGGCCGCCAGGGCGATCCGGGTTCGTCCCGCTTCTACCTGTCGCTGGAAGACAACCTGATGCGCATCTTCGCCTCGGACTGGGTCCAGAAGGCGATGCGCATGATGGGCATGAAAGAAGACGACGTCATCGAGGATCGCCTGGTCAGCCGCCAGATCGAAAAGGCGCAGCGCAAGGTCGAAGCGCACAACTTCGATATCCGCAAGAACCTGCTGGACTTCGACGACGTCAACAACGATCAGCGCAAGGTGATCTACAGCCAGCGCGATGAGCTGCTGGATGCGGAGTCGGTGAAGGACAACGTGGATGGCATCCGTGGCGATGTGATCTTCGATGTGGTGGCGCGCTTCGTGCCGCCGAACTCGATCGACGAGCAGTGGGACCTGCAGGGTCTGGAAGCAACGCTGGCGTCGGACTTCGGCATCGACATGTCGCTGACCGACCTGGTCAAGGCACACGAAGAGCTGGATGCCGAGGGCATCGCCGAGAAGGTGCAGGCCAAGGTCGACGAGCACTTCGCGGCGAAGGAAGCCGGCGTGGGTGACGAGACCATGCGCGCGCTCGAGAAGCACGTGATGCTGACCGTGCTGGACCAGAGCTGGAAGGAGCATCTGGCGCGCATGGATTACCTGCGCCAGGGCATCTACCTGCGCGGTTATGCGCAGAAGCAGCCGAAGCAGGAATACAAGAAGGAAGCCTTCGAACTGTTCTCGGAGATGCTGGAGAACGTGAAGCGCGAAGTGGTGACGTTGCTGGCGCGCGTGCGTATCCGCAGCGAAGAGGAAGTGGCGGCACTGGAACAGGCCGAGCGCCAGCAGGCGGAGGCCCGTCTGCTGCAGTCGCAGTTCCAGCATCAGGACGCGGGCGGTTACGGTGCGGACGAAGAGGCCGCGCAGGTGGAGGCGGCGCAGAACGGCGTGCCGCAGGTCACCCGCGATGAGCCGAAGGTCGGCCGCAATGACCCGTGCCCGTGCGGCAGCGGCAAGAAGTACAAGCACTGCCATGGTCAGCTGAGTTGATCGGCTGATTGGACGTGCCGAAGAAGCCCCGCCTTGTGCGGGGCTTTTTTTTGGTTCTTCTTCCATCCGCGTGGCAGGTATGTGGTGCGCGTTGACCCTTCCAGGCACGGCGGTCGCTGCGGGGCCCTTACGCTCGCGGCAGCTCCGAGCGGAGACGCCACCACGAGCCACAACGAGCCCCCACAACTACCCGCAGGGGCATTGCGTCACGGGCCCCGGTTTGGGCATCCTCGGGGTATGTCATCTCCCCTTCGTTCGATCCATGTCGTGGCCGGCGTCATCACCGACGCCCGCGGCCGCATCCTCCTCAACCGTCGTACCGAGAACCGCGATATGGCCGGCCTGTGGGAATTCCCGGGCGGCAAGCGGGAGCCCGGCGAAACCTCCGAGGAGGCGCTGGTGCGGGAGCTGCGCGAGGAGCTGGGGATCGAGGCGGAGATCGGTGAGTGGATCATGGATGTCCCGCAGATCTACCCCGACAAGCGGCTCCGTCTCGAGGTGCGCCGGATCCAGAGCTGGAAGGGCTCGCCGCGGGGCCGCGAGGGACAGGCGATCACCTGGGTGGCGCCGGACAAGCTGCACCGGTATTCGATGCCGCCGGCGGATCTGCCGGTGGTGGCGGCGTTGCGGCAGCCGGACCGGTATCTGATCACGCCGGAGCCGGAGGGGGAGGAGGACAGCCTCCACCAGGCCTGGCTGGGGCGGCTGGCGCAGGCGCTGGAAAGCGGGGTGCGCCGGGTGCAGCTGCGTACGCCGTCCAGTCCGGCACGGGTGGCCTTGGCCGAGCGGGTGATCCAGCAGCATGGGCCGCGCACGCAGTGGCTGGTCAACCGGGATATCGACCTGGCCGGTCGGTTGGGGGTCGGGGTGCACCTGGGCAGTGAGCAGCTGCTGGCGCTGGACGCGCGGCCGCTGCCGGTGGGTCAGCTGGTGGCCGCGTCCTGCCACGATCTGGCGCAGCTGCAGGCGGCGCAGCGATTGGGCTGCGACTTCGCGGTGCTGGGGCCGGTGCAGGCGACGGCCAGCCATCCGGGGGCGCGGCCGCTGGGCTGGGCGGCGTTCGAGGCGCTGCGCGAGCAGGTGTCGTTGCCGCTGTATGCGCTCGGCGGGATGACCCCCGGTGATATCGAGGAGGCGCGCCGCCACGGGGCGCAGGGCATTGCGGCGATCCGATCGCTGTGGCCGGCTACAGCGTGATCCAGAAGCAGCCGTACTGACGGCGCAGGCCGAATACGGTCCTGGCCGGGGTGGCGGTGCTGCCGAGGGTCTGTTCGATGCGCAGGCCGACCGGGCGGGGCCGCGAGGGGGCCTCCACAGCGCCCGCAGCGGCGAGTGTCGGGTCCACCCACACTGGCGTGCTGTCCGGGTAGACCGGCGCGATGTCGATCAGCGGGCGTTGCACCACCGATTCCAGACGACCGATGATCTGGTTCGCCGTGGCGTTGGAGACGTTGCTCCACAGGTAGATCGAGGACAGCCGGTTCACGTCCTGCGCGCTGACCGCGTCGCGGATCTGCCCGGTCAGTTCACTGAGCCGGCGCGCGCAGCCGGCGCGGTAGATGCCGGTGTTGCCGACGCTCGCGGTGCGCGGCGGGAGTCGTGAGGTGGCACCCAGTGCATCGCAGCGGCGGTCGGTGAAGACGGTTTCGCCCTGCGCGTTGGTGCAGCGGTTCACGCGCTGCGGTGCCTGCGCCAGGGCAGGCGGCGAGGGCAGGCACAGTGCACACAGCAGGAGCCACACGAGCGGTTTCATCGCAGCAGCGTAGCGGCGTGGGTGTTATCTGCAAGCGATGCGTGGCGGCCTCAGCCGCGCAGCAGTTTCAGGACCTGGGTGGTCGGCTTGGCCAGGTTGAGCGTGTAGAAGTGCAGGCCCGGCGCACCGCCAGCGACCAGGCGTTCGCACAGGCTGGCGACGACCTCCGCACCGAACGCGCGGACCGAGTCGGCATCGTCGCCGTAGGCCTGCATGCGCTTGCCGATCCAGCGCGGAATCTCGGCACCGCACTGCTCGGAGAAGCGGCGCAGCTGGCTGAAATTCGAGATCGGCATGATGCCCGGCACGATCGGTACGGTGACCCCCAGCTTGCGCACCGCATCGACGAAGTGGAAGTAGGCATCGGCGTTGAAGAAGTACTGGGTGATCGCCGCATCGGCACCGGCGTCGATCTTGGTCTTGAAGTGCTTCAGGTCCAGCAGCGCGTCGTTGGCCTGCGGGTGGGTCTCCGGATACGCGCCCACTTCGATGCGGAACGCATCGCCATGCTCGGCGCGGATGAAGCTGATCAGTTCGGAGGCATACCGCAGGTCGCCGGGGTGGCCCATGCCCGAGGGCAGGTCACCGCGCAGGGCGACGATGCGACGGCAGCCGATCGCGCGGTACAGCTTGAGCAGTTCGCGGATTTCCTCGCGGCTGCCCCCGACGCAGGACAGGTGCGGGGCGGCTTCGAAACCATGGTGCTGCTTGAGGTGGCGCACGGTTTCGGAGGTATAGCTGAGGGTTGAGCCGCCGGCACCGAACGTACACGACACGTATTCCGGCGCGAACACCTTGAGCTTGGCCGCGGTCCGGTCCAGCTGGGCGCGCTGCTCGTCGGTCTTGGGCGGATAGAACTCGAAGCTGATGGCGGTCATGGCGGGGGTGCGTCGACGGGTGTGGTTCAATCATATCTCTTCATCGCGATGAATGTGAAGTGCTTCGATGTGCCGTGCACGCCGGGCCGGGTACAGTGAGCGCTGATCTTCCGGAGCAATCGCCATGCAGATTCTCGTGACCGGTGGCACCGGCTTCATCGGCAGCCGCCTGTGCGCGCGCCTGCTGGCCGAGGGCCATGACCCCATCGTCCTCACCCGGCGGCCTGGCCGGAACCCGCAGAAGGGCGTGCGCAGCGTTGCAGCGCTGGAGGAGGTCGGTCCGGTCCAGGCGGTGGTCAACCTGGCGGGCGAGCCGTTGATGGACGGCCGCTGGAGTGATGAACGCAAGCAGGCGTTGCGCGATTCCCGGATCGGCACGACGCAGGCGCTGCTGGCCTGGATGGCCGCGCTGCCCGAACGGCCGAAGGTGCTGGTGTCCGGCTCGGCGATCGGTTGGTACGGCCCCCGCGACAGCGCACCGCTGGATGAGACCGCCTCGCCGGGGCACGACTTCGCCGCGATGCTGTGCCGGCAGTGGGAGGCCGAGGCGTTCAAGGCCGAGGACCTCGGCGTGCGCACCTGCGTGCTGCGGACCGGCATCGTGCTCGACCGTGAGGGCGGCGCACTGCAGAAGATGCTGCCACCGTTCCGGATGGGGCTCGGCGGGCCGATGGGCGATGGGCGGCAGTGGATGAGCTGGATCCATCGCGAGGACCTGGTCGGGATGATCCTGTGGCTGCTCACCACCGACCGGGCACGCGGCGCCTACAACGGCACCGCGCCCGGCACGGTCACCAACCGGACCTTCGCCACCACGCTGGGCGAGGTGCTGCATCGTCCAGCACGACTGACCACCCCGGCGTTCGCGTTGAAACTGGGCTTCGGGGAAATGAGCGGGCTGCTGCTGACCGGGCAGAACGTGCAGCCGGCGCACGCCTTGGCGGAGGGGTTTGTCTTCCAGTATCCGTCGCTGCCTGAAGCGTTGCAGGCGATCGTGGGTGCGCCGGATCGCTGAGGCGGGGATGTTCATCCGCCACTGCCGACCGCTCATCGTCTGTCTGCCGCCGCTGCTCATGTAATCGCCCCGGCGGCGACGTCCCGCGGCAGTCTTCATGCTCACCCAGCAGGAGCCTGCCATGTCGACCGTCCGTCCCCGCCGCCTCTACTCCATCGCCCCGTTGGCCGCGCTCGCGCTGACCGCATGGGCCACCTTGGTCAGTCCCGCGCATGCCGCCACCGAGCATTTCCAGGATCTGCAGGTCGAGGTGATCGGCAGCGGCCGGCCGGTGCTGATGATCCCGGGCCTCAACAGCGGTGCGCAGGTCTGGCGCGAGACCTGCGCCGCGCTGCAGCCACAGGTGCAATGCCACTTGATACAGCTGCCCGGCTTTGCTGGTGCGCCTGCGGTGGTCAGCGATGACTTTCTGAGCGCCATGCGTGACCGCCTGCTGGCCTACAGCGCGGACCGCAAGCTCGATCATCCGGCCGTGATCGGCCACAGCCTCGGTGGTGTGCTGGCGCTGCAGATGGCGATCGCGGCGCCGCAGAAGATCGGGCCACTGGTGATCGTCGATGCCCTGCCGTATTTCGGCGCGGTCCAGAAGCCGGCCGCGACGCCGGCCACGCTCAAGCCGATGGCCGAGCAGATGCGGGCCGGCATGCTCGCCGCCGACGCCACGCAGTACGCGGCGCAGACCGACGCCGCCGTCGCCAACATGGCGCACGCCCCCGAACAGGTTGCGACCTTGAAGCTGTGGGGACGCGACAGTGACCGCGCCACCACCGCCAACGCGATGTACTCGATGACGATGACCGACCTGCGCCAGCCGATCGCCGGCATCACGGCCCCGGTGCTGGTGCTGGGCGCGTGGGCGGCCTATCAGCCGTTCGGTGCGACCGAAGCCAGTACGCGGCAGGTATTCGCCACCCAGTACGCCGCGCTGCCCGGCGTGCGGATCGAGATGAGCCGCGCCGGCTACCACTTCCTGATGTGGGATGATCCGCGCTGGCTGCAGACGCAGATCCGGGGCTTCCTTGATCTGCCTGCAGCGCCCTGATCGAGGCCGGCGTGGAGACGATGAGCGAGAAGCGGACAGCACGCGATACCGGTTTCTGGTGGGCGAATGCGGGTCTATGGTCCTGCTACCTGGGCTTGAGCCTCGGCATGGGCATCGCTTACCGCGGCAACTGGTCCGGCGGGACCCTGATCTACGTAATGGTCGCGCTTGGTCTGTTCGCCGGCAGCGCAGCGATTCGCGCCTGGGCGCTTCGTCATGCCTGGCTGCAGCGCGATCTGCTGGGAATCACGTGGCGGATGACGCTGGCCGTGGTGATCGTCGCGGCCGCCATCCAGCTCGCTACCGCGGCTGTGCTGTTGCCCGCGGTGGCCTGGGAGTGGGTGAAGCTGCCGGGGCAACGCGCCTATTACAGGCCGATCGACATCTTCAACTATTGGCTCAGCACCGCCATCGTTCTGAGCGTGTGGTGCGCACTGTGGACCGGCCGCCGCGCGCTGCAGCGTGCCCGGCGCAGCGAGATGGCGCAGCTGCGCGCCGAAGCGCAGCGGGCGACGCTGGAGCACCAGGCGCTGCGTGCGCGGCTCAATCCCCACTTCGTGTTCAATGCGCTCAACAACCTGCGCGCCCTGATCAATGAAGACCCGGCGCGTGCACGCGACATGGTCACCCATCTCTCCAGCACGTTGCGGCACGCCCTGGTGCATACCGACGGGGGCTGGGTCACTTTGGCCGAGGAGTGGCGCGTGGTACAGGACTACCTGGCGGTGGAGGCGATCCACTACGAGGACCGCTTGCGCGTTCACACCGACATCGAGCCGGCCGCGCTGTCCGCACGGCTGCCGCCGATGGCGCTGCAGCTGCTGGTGGAGAATGCGATCAAGCACGGCATCGCCGTCCATCCCGGCGGCGGTGAGCTGACGATCCGCGTGCGCCTCGATGGTGGCTGGCTGCGGGTGGCGGTGGACAATCCCGCCGCGCACGACGCCAGCAGCGAAGGCCATGGCATCGGGCTGGCCTATCTGCGCGCGCAGCTGGGCATCGACGCGGCGCCCTCTTCATCCAGCCGGGGCACGTTCCTGCTGGAGCGACAGGGTGAGCGCATGCTGGCCCGCCTGGAGGTGCAGCAATGAGCGCCTTACTGCGGGTGTTGATCGTGGACGATGCGCGACTGGCGCGCCGCGAGCTGCGTACCCTGTTGGCGGCGATCCCGTGGGTGGTGTGTGTCGGCGAGGCCGACGACGTGCCCGCGGCCCGCGAGGCGATCCTGCGCGAGCAGCCCGATCTGGTGTTGCTCGATGTGCAGATGCCCTCGGGCGAGGGCTTCGATGTGCTCGAGGCTCTGGAGACGGTGCCGATGGTGGTGTTCGTCACCGCTTACGACCAGTACGCGGTGCGCGCCTTCGAAACCAACGCGCTCGACTACCTGGTCAAGCCGGTGGAGGCCGGCCGCCTGCAGGCGGCGCTGGAACGCGGCCGGGAGCGCCTCTCGGCACCGGCCGCCCCCACTGCGGCGGACAGCGTGCGCGATGCGCTGGGTGCCGAGGATCAGGTGTTCCTGCGCGATGGGGAGCGCTGCTGGTTCGTGGCGCTCGGGGAGATCCGCAAGGTCGTGGTTGACGGCAACTACGCGCGGCTGTGGTTCCGCGACCAGAACGCGGTGCTGGCACGCAGCCTCAGCACGCTGGAGGCACGGCTTTCGCCGTCGCTGTTCTTCCGCGCCAACCGCAACACCCTGGTCAATCTGCGACGTGTGCGTGCGATCGAACCGTCCCTCGGCGATGGCTACGACCTGACCCTGGATGATGGCAGCCAGGTGGAGGTGTCGCGGCGGCAGGCCCGCGAGCTGCGTGAGCGGCTGGCGCTGTAGGGCACGCGCCGCACGCGTTACCCTGTGGGGATCTCCACCGCCTGACTGTGCCCATGTCCATCGTTCTCACTGCGTTCGCCCGTCCCCGCCTGTTCCCGCGCGTCCCACGCGGCAACACCATCCAGGACTGCACCGCCGAGCAGTTCGAACAGCACCTCAACACGCATGCGCCGTTCAAGGTGCTCGATGGCTACGCGCCCTTCTGCAAACTGCATGTGTACGAGAACTGGACCTCCACGCGCTGCCTGACCGTGCCGATCACGGAGGGCAACCGCCACCAGCTGCGCAGTGGCTACGAGGCGCGCAACCGCGACGAACTGCCGGTGCTGGTGCGCTGGTTCGAAGGCGTGGAATCGCCGCGCGCGAACTACCTGGTGGTGATCCTGTACAGCGCCGAGCAGTTGGCCAAAGAGGGCTCGCCCATCGATGCGGACTGGGGCATCGTGGGCTGCATCTACACCGCCGAGCCGGAGGAAGTGCCGATGGCCCCGATCACCATGATGCGCAACGCATTGGGCGTGGAAGAGGGTGGCTCGGGCGTGCCGCTGGATCGCGAGGCGTATCAGCGCGCCGTGACGTTCTGGGACCGCAACGCCAACTGGCGGCCCTGAGGCGCTGGAGCCGCAGCGATGGCACGTTGATCGAAGACGACGGGTAGTGCCGGCCGCTGGCCGGCTCCTCAGTCTGTCTGACGCATGAGGCAAGCGTCACGGGGAGCCAGCCAGCGGCCGGCACTACCGGTCAACGCGGTTTGCCGATGCTCGCGTAGCTGCCGCCGGTGAGCTGCAGCAGATCGGCCGGTGCCAGCGCCACCTCCAGCCCGCGCCGGCCGGCGCTGACATGCAGCGTCGGTAGCGCCTGCGCGCTGGCATCGAGGAAGGTGCGGTGCTTTTTCTTTTGCCCCAGCGGGCTGATCCCGCCGACCAGGTAACCGGTGGCGCGCTGTGCCTGCTCGACCTGTGCCATCTCGCACTTCCTGCAGCCGGCTGTTTCGGCGAGCGCCTTCAGGTCAAGGGTGCCGCTCACCGGCACGATCGCCACCAGCAGCTCGTGCTTCTCGGTACTGGCCAGCAGCGTCTTGAATACCTGCGCTGGATCCAGGCCCAACTGTTGCACCGCCTCGCCACCGTAGGAGTCGGCGGCGGCGTCATGGTGATAGGACAGCACGGTGTGCGCGATGCCGGATTGCTTCAGCAGGTTGATGGCGGGCGTCATGGCGGCATCGTAGCGTGGTGCGCGGAGTGTTGGCTTGACCGAGGCTATCGGAACCGCCGTACCGACCAACGGTCGGTACCTGCCGCCATCCAACGAAAACGGGCGCCTTTCGGCGCCCGTCTGTTTCAACGCAGCTGGACCGGCACGCCGATCAGTAGCGGTAATGCTCCGGCTTGAACGGACCTTCCACCGGCACGCCGATGTAATCGGCCTGCTCCTGGCTCAGGGTGGTCAGCTTCACGCCGATCTTTTCCAGATGCAGGCGCGCCACTTCTTCGTCCAGCTTCTTCGGCAGCAGGTATACCTTCTTCTCGTAGCTGTCCTTGTTCGCCCACAGGTCGATCTGCGCGAGCGTCTGGTTGGCGAACGAGTTGGACATCACGAAGCTCGGGTGGCCGGTCGCGCAGCCCAGGTTGACCAGACGGCCATCGGCCAGCAGGAAGATCGCATTGCCGTTGTCGAAGATGTACTTGTCGACCTGCGGCTTGATGTTGATCTTCTGCACGCCGGCCAGCGCGTTCAGCGCATCGACCTGGATCTCGTTGTCGAAGTGGCCGATGTTGCAGACGATGGCCTGGTCCTTCATCGCGCTCAGGTGCTCGATGCGGATGATGTCCTTGTTGCCGGTGGTGGTGACGTAGATGTCGCCACGGCCCAGGGTGGATTCGAGGGTGTTGACCTCGAAGCCTTCCATCGCGGCCTGCAGGGCGCAGATCGGATCGATCTCGGTGACCACGACGCGCGCGCCGTAGGCGCGCAGCGACGCGGCGCAGCCCTTGCCCACGTCACCGTAGCCGCACACCACGGCGACCTTGCCGGCCAGCATCACGTCCATCGCGCGCTTGAGGCCATCGGCCAGCGACTCGCGGCAGCCGTACAGGTTGTCGAACTTGCTCTTGGTGACCGAGTCGTTGACGTTGATCGCCGGGATCAGCAGGGTGCCGGCCTGGGCCAGCTGGTACAGGCGGTGCACGCCGGTGGTGGTCTCTTCGGAGACACCCTTCCAGTCCTTGACCACGCGGGCCCAGTAACCCGGGCGCTCCTTGGCGACGCGCTTGAGCAGGTTCTTGATGACCTGCTCTTCGTGCGAGGCGGCCTTCTCGTTGACCCAGTCGCTGCCGTTTTCGAGCTCATAGCCCTTGTGGATCAGCAGGGTCACGTCACCGCCATCGTCCACCACCAGCTCCGGGCCGGTCAGGGTGCCGTCGGGCAGGGTGAAGGTCAGTGCGTCCAGGGTGCAGTCCCAGTATTCCTCCAGCGACTCGCCCTTCCAGGCGAACACCGGGGTGCCCGACTTGGCAATCGCCGCCGCCGCGTGGTCCTGGGTCGAGAAGATGTTGCACGAGGCCCAGCGCACGTCCGCGCCGATGTCCTTCAGGGTCTCGATCAGCACCGCGGTCTGGATGGTCATGTGCAGCGAGCCGGTCACGCGCACGCCCTTCAGCGGCAGGGTGGCGGCGTGCTTGCGACGGATCGACATCAGGCCCGGCATTTCATGCTCGGCGATGTCCAGCTCCTTGCGGCCCCAATCGGCCAGGGAGATATCGGCAATCTTGTAATCGCCTTCGGTGGAGAAGGTCTTGGCAACAGCGTTCATTCAAAGCTCCGGTGTAATGACGAGTCGATACTCGTGTTCGCCGGGCGCCGTTGGAACCAATCCTGGCCACCGAGCCTGGCCGCCCCCGGAGAAGGTCCGGAACGGTCGCAGCGCCCCTCGGTGGAGGGTCACCCATTATATCGCGGCCGGTTGCATTGGCATGAATCGGTCCCTGCCCCCAACCATCGGCAGGGGGGCGATCGGCGCGCGGCTGTTAAGGTCGGGGGTTCGTATCAGCACAGGCACACACCATGACACGCACCCCCGGTCGACGCGCTCCACAGTGGCGCCATACCTTGATCCTCGGACTGGCCCTGCTGGCGGTGCCGCCGTTGGCGCTGGCCGCCGCCCCGGCCGCGAAGACCACTGCGCCGACCGCAGCCGCC
>DMZT01000216.1 GCA_003484865.1 Stenotrophomonas sp. | reverse complement strand
CAACAACGTGGCGCTGACCCTGGTGGAACAGCAGGCGGCGCGGGCGGCCAAGGCCGCCCGGTAGAGCCGACCGTTGGTCGGCTATCGCCCCCTCAGCGGTCGTCGCGCAGCTCGCCGCCGGGCAGGAACACCCAGGTGCGGGTCACCTGCAGGATGTCGATCGCATCCTCGGTCTTGGGCAGCGGCGGGAACGGCTGGGCAAGCGTGATCACGCGCAGCGCGGTTTCATCCAGCAACGGCGTGCCGCTGGACTGCAGGATGCGGGCACTTTCGACGGTGCCATCGCGGCGCACACCGACGGTGATCACCACCTGGCCACCGAGCCGGCGGGCGCGCGCCTCATCGGGGTAGTTCAGGTTGCCGACGCGCTCGGCGCGATCGACCCACGCGCGCAGATAATTGGCATAGGCGTATTCGCGGGTACTGGCCGAGACGAACTTGCGGTTCGGGCGTTTGGCGTACTGGGCCGAGCGCAGGTGCACTTCGGCGGCCAACCGCGCCATCTCCACATCGCGCTGCTCGCGGGCCGTCATCGGTGCATCCGGGCGGGGGTGCTCGGGCAGCGGCTGTGGCTGCGCCTCGGCGATGGTGTCGGCGCCATTGCGGCTGTTGACCACGCGGGTCTGCGGGGGCGGCACGCTGGCCGCCTCCTGGCGCTGCTGCGGGACCGGTGACAGCCCGGCCTGCGCCTGCGGCACGATTCCGGCCTGGTTGTCGCGCGGGCGCTGGGCCTTGTCGTGGTCGCCACCGCCCTGCTGATTGGCCTGGGCCAGGAAATCGGCCTGCTTGGGTGTCAGTGGGGTCTGGGTCTGGCTGAAGATCACATCCAGCGTGGGCACCAGCGGCGCGCTGTCACTGACCGCGAAGCCGACCCCCAGCAGCAGCAACGCGTGCACGAGCACGGACAGCGTCAGGGTCGCGCCCAGCCGCTGGGATTCGCGCGCCTGCCACGTCGGGGCCGGGACGACGCTGGCGCTCATCGCGGCAGGCTGGCCTCGATCGCATCGAACAGAGTGCCGGCGATGTTCAGTCCGAACTGGGCGTCGAGCTCGCGCACGCAGGTCGGGCTGGTGACGTTCACTTCGGTGAGGTAATCGCCGATCACATCCAGGCCGACGAAGCGCATGCCGCGCCGCTTCATCTCCGGTCCGACCTGGGCGGCGATCCAGCGGTCGCGTTCGCTCAGCGGGCGGCCTTCGCCACGGCCACCGGCGGCCAGGTTGCCGCGGAACTCATCGCCCTGCGGAATCCGCGCCAGGCAGTAGTCCACCGGCTCGCCATCGACCAGCAGGATGCGCTTGTCGCCAGCGGTGATGTCCGGGATGAACTTCTGCGCCAGGGCCAGCGTGCGCTCGCCATCGGTCAGGGTTTCCAGGATCACGTTGAGGTTGGGATCACCGGTGCCGCTGCGGAAGATCGAGCGCCCGCCCATGCCGTCCAGCGGCTTGAGCACCGCCTGGCCATGTTCGAGCACGAAGGCCTTCAGGTCCGCATTGCGGCGACTGACCAGGGTCGGCGGGCAGCACTGCGGGAACAGCAGGGCGGCCAGCTTCTCGTTGTAGTCGCGCAGGCCCTGGGGGTCGTTGACCACCATCGCACCGTCCTGCTGGGCGACGCTGAGTACGTGGGTGTCGTAGATGAATTCGGCATCCACCGGCGGGTCCTTGCGCATCAGCACCACCTGGCCGGGGCCGAACACGGTCTGGCTGAACTCGCCCAGGGTGAACCAGTCGTTCTTGTCCTCGCGCACCTGCAGCGGGGCGGTGCGGGCGATGGCCTGGCCGTCGCGCAGGGCCAGCCCGCCGGGGCTGACGTAGTGCAGGGCATGGCCGCGGCGCTGGGCTTCCAGCAGCATCGCGAAGGTGGTGTCCTTGGCAATCTTGATATGGGCGATGGGGTCCATCACCACGATGACATTCAACGGCATGGTCGCAACCTGGCGGGCAGGCCGATGATGGTAGCGACAATGGGTCCGCAATGCCTGCCCGGGGGCGCGGAACGCAGTGTCCGGCCGGGCGGGCGCCGCCCCGGGTTTGCGCAAACGGCCCGGGCCGGGCGCTCGCCGGGCCGCTGGCACCGGGGCCGCGGTGGGTGTGCTTGAAGCGCGCGCCGGTATTGGGATATAGATACGCTTTCGCAGCGACGCCGGGGATCAGGCAAGCGTCGCGCGCTTGGGGAAAGGTAATGACTGAATACATGGCTGCGGGTGGGGAACTCGCAGGGCTGCGCGTGATGGTCATCGATGATTCGAAGACCATCCGCAGAACCGCGGAAACCCTGCTGAAGCGGGAAGGCTGCGAAGTGGTGACCGCGACCGATGGGTTCGAGGCATTGGCCAAGATCGCCGATCAACAGCCGCAGATCATCTTCGTGGACATCATGATGCCGCGGCTGGACGGGTATCAGACCTGTGCGCTGATCAAGGGCAACCAGCTGTTCAAGTCCACGCCGGTGATCATGCTGTCCTCCAAGGACGGCCTGTTCGACAAGGCGCGCGGCCGCATCGTCGGCTCGGAGCAGTACCTGACCAAGCCATTCACGCGTGAAGAACTGCTGGGTGCCATCCGCACATACGTCAACGCCTGACCAGGGGGGAAAGGCACAATGGCTCGAATCGTACTGATCGAGGATTCACCGACCGACCGTGCGGTGTTCACGCAGTGGTTGACCAAGGCCGGTCATGAAGTCCTGGAAGCGGACAACGCCGAGGACGGGCTCAAGCTCGTGCGCGAGCAGTCGCCGCAGCTGGTGCTGATGGACGTGGTCCTGCCGGGCATGAGTGGCTTCCAGGCGACCCGTGCGATGGCGCGCGACGCGGCCATCAAGCACATTCCGGTGGTCATCGTGAGCACCAAGGCGATGGAAACCGACAAGGCATGGGGGCTGCGCCAGGGGGCGGCCGACTACATCGTCAAGCCGCCGCGCGAGGAGGAACTGATCGCGCGGATCAACCAGTTGGTGGTCTGATGCGTTCTCCTTTCGACATCCTCCAGGCCTACGAGCGACGCAGCCTGGCCCATGCGGTGCAGCTGCCCGAGCGGCAGTTCTCGCAGGACCTGTGGCGAGGCGTCGGCTATCGCGTGGGCAAGCGCCGGCTGGTCTCGGATTTCCGCGAAGTGGTGGAAATCGTCCCGATGCCGCCGATCACCCCGGTGCCCGGCGCACAGCCGTGGCTGCTGGGCGTGGGCAACCTGCGCGGCAACCTGTTCCCGGTGGTGGACCTGAAGTTCTTCCTGGAAGGCGAGCGCACCGTGCAGCAGGAGGGTCAGCGCGTGCTGATCATGCGCCAGGCCGGCGGCGACGTGGCATTGACCATCGATGAACTGTTCGGCCAGCGCAGTTTCGAGCTGGACCAGGACATCGTCGCCGGCGATCTGGCCACCGGCCGCTATGCGCACTTCATCGACCGTGCGTTCCACGGCGATGGCCATGACTGGGGCGTGTTCTCGCTGTCGCTGCTGTCGCGTACCCCCGAATTCAGGCAGGCCGCGGCCTGACCGCAGGCGCCTGTCTCTCCGCATTGAAGATCGAGGTTGAACGATGAGTACTGCTTCGGAATCCGCCAAGGCCGGCAAGCTCGGCTCGGTGGGCACCAATTTCTGGCTCGGCCTGCTGGCCGTGTCGATGATCGTGTTCGGCGTCAACACCGGCGTGGCGACCTGGCAGGGCAGTCGCCTGGCCAGTGCGAGCACCGATGCGGCGAACCTGCAGGTGCTCTCGCAGCAGCTGGCCAACCAGGGCCGTGAGGCGGTCTCGGGCAACGCGCAGGCGTTCACCGCGTTCAAGCTGACCAAGAGCGACATCGAAAGTACCGTCAGTGGGCTGCAGGGCCGCTACGGCACCGAGACCAATGTCGCCGGGCCGCTGAACACGCTGATCCAGACCTGGGAGCCGCTCGGCAAGAGCGCCGGCCAGCTGGTCGCCAGCGAACCGGCCGTGCTGGCCCTGGCCGGCAACGCGAACAACTTCGTCAACGGCGTGCCCGCCCTGCAGGCACAGCTGAACGAAGTGGTCCGCGCGATGTCGGCCAGTGGCGCGCCGTCCTCGCAGGTCTACAACGCCCTGCAGCAGGTCGTGGTGGTCGGCTCGATGGCCCGCCGTGTGACAGAAATGCGCGCCGGTGGTGCCAATGCGGCTGCCGCGGGCGACGCGCTCGCCCGCGACTCGGTGGTCTTCACCCAGGTGCTCGATGCGCTGCGCAACGGCAACGAGGAACTGGGCATTGCCGCGGTCCGCAACGGTCCGGCGCTGGCCGCGCTGGAGCAGTCGCAGAAGCAGTGGGACACCATGAAGCAGGATGCCGACGCCATCCTGGCCAGCTCGCGCCAGCTGTTCGCCGCGCAGTCCTCGGCCGCGGCCCTCACCGGCGGTTCGGCAGACATGCTGCGCGACAGCAAGAAGCTGTTCGAAGCCTTCTCTTCGTTCGGCTCGCTGCGCGATACCCGCCTGTTCCCCAACTTCTGGCTGGGCGTGGCGTCGGGTGCGTTGTCGCTGATCGCCATCATCGGCTTCGTCGGCAGCACGGTGCGCAGCCGCTCGCGCGAACAGGAACTGCGGTACCAGACCCAGGTGGAATACAACAGCCGCAACCAGCAGGCCATCATGCGGCTGCTGGACGAAATCAGCTCGCTGGGTGAAGGCGACCTGACGGTGAAGGCCTCGGTGACCGAGGACATGACCGGCGCCATCGCCGACGCCATCAACTACGCCGTGGATGAGCTGCGCCACCTGGTGACCACGATCAACGACACCTCGGCCAAGGTCGCCGTGTCGACCCAGGAAACCCAGGCTACCGCGATGCAGCTGGCCGAAGCGGCCGGCCACCAGGCCAACCAGATCACCTCGGCCTCCGACCGCATCGGCGAAATCGCCTCGAGCATCGAGCAGGTGTCGCGCAACTCGGCCGAGTCGGCCGACGTGGCGCAGCGCTCGGTGATCATCGCCGCCGAAGGTGCCGGCGTGGTGCGTGAAACGATCCAGGGCATGGACCAGATCCGCGACCAGATCCAGGAAACCTCCAAGCGCATCAAGCGCCTGGGCGAGTCCTCGCAGGAAATCGGCTCGATCGTGGAACTGATCAACGACATTTCCGAGCAGACCAACATCCTGGCGTTGAACGCCGCGGTGCAGGCGGCTTCGGCCGGTGAGGCCGGTCGCGGTTTCGCGGTGGTGGCCGACGAAGTGCAGCGGCTGGCAGAGCGCACCTCCGGTGCCACCCGACGGATCGAAAACCTGGTGCAGGCCATTCAGGCCGATACCAACGAGGCGGTCAGCTCGATGGAGCAGACCACCGCCGAAGTGGTCTCCGGTGCACGCCTGGCCGAAGACGCCGGTACCGCGCTGACCGAAATCGAGCGCGTCTCCAACGCGTTGAACAACCTCATCAAGAACATCTCGATCGCTGCCCAGCAGCAGTCGGCCGCGGCATCGGACATCACCCGCACCATGGGCGTGATCCGTCAGATTACCGGCCAGACCTCTCAGGGCGCGGGACAGACCGCCGAGTCGATCGGCCACCTGGCACAGCTGGCGGCCGACCTGCGCCGCTCGGTCGCCGACTTCAAGCTGCCGGCGTGAGCCGCGGGCAGGGCGGAGAGGGAAGGAACAAGCAGATGATGCATCGCGAGAAATCACCGCACGCCATGTGCGCCGAGCTGCCGGGAGACCTGGCATGAGCACGCTGCGCGATGCCATGAGCCACGCTGCGCTGGGCTGGGTCAAGCCGGAGCTGGACGAGACCCTGCGCCAGGTGCGCAACGAGGTCGAGTACTACGTGGAAGACCCTGCCGATGGCAGCCGGATGCGCTTCTGCGCCGGCTACCTGCACCACGTGCAGGGCACCCTGCGGATGGTCGAGCTGTATGCCCCGGCGATGGTGGCTGAGGAGCTGGAGCAGTTGGCCAATGCGATCGGTGCCGGTGAGGTGCCCGACCGTGATGAAGCCTGCGCCACGTTGATGCGTGGCAGCGTACTGCTGCCCGATTACCTGGAGCGCCTGCAGAACGGTCACCGCGATATTCCGATCGTGCTGCTGCCGCTGCTCAATGACATCCGGTCGGCCCGCGCCGCCCCGGGCATCAACGAGAGCGTGCTGTTCGCCTTCGCGCCGGACAGCGCGAGCGCCACCGAAGCCGAGCTGGATCACGCGCGCGGCAGCCTGAGCGGGCGCAACCGCGAACTGCTCGATACGGTCGGCAACGCGGTCAAGGAAGAACTGCTGCGCATCAAGGATGCGCTGGACCTGCACCTGCGTACCGGTGGCGAGCCGGTGCAGCTGCAGACCCAGGTCAACGAGCTGGGCGCGGTGGCCGATACGCTGGGCATGATGGGCCTGGGCGTGGCCCGCGGCGTGGTCGTACAGCAGCGCGATGCGCTGCGCGAAGTGGTCGAGGGCGTGCAGCAGATCGATGAAACGCTGCTGCTGGATATCGCCGGCGCGCTGCTTTACGTGGATGCCTCGCTGGATGACCAGGTCGCCCATCTGGGCGCCGGCGGCAGCGGCGAGGACGATCCGAGCGCGGTGGAGAACCGGCGCACGGTGGAGGTGCTGGCGCATGAAGCCATCGCCAACTTCGCTGCGGCGCGCGAGCATTTCGTCGCCTTCATCGAAACCAACTGGAACCACCAGCAGCTGCAGGAAGTACCGCGCCTGCTCGGCGAGGTCGCCGGTGCCCTGCGCATGCTGGATCTGTCGGCTCCGGCCGATTACCTGCAGGGCGTGCGCCAGTACGTCGCCGTTGAACTGCTCGGCAAGCAGCGCGTGCCCAGCGGGCGCCAGCTGGACACCCTGGCCGACGCCATGGCCAGCCTGGAGTATTACCTCGAGGCCCTGCGCGAACGTCGCCCGGGCCGCGATGACATTCTGGACATCACCCGCAGCAGCCTGGAAACCCTGCGTTACTGGCCGCTGCCGGCTGCCAACCAGCCGACCCCCGATACCGGACCGGAGTCGTTGCCGGTCGCGGCCGAACCCATCGAGCTCACCCCGTGGGACACGCCTGCACCCGAGCCGATCCAGCTCGGCGTCACCGCCGACATCCCGCGCCCGGCCAACCTGCCGCCGCCGCTGCCGGACTTCACCTTCGATCCGCCGCCGGCGATCACCGCCCCGCTGCCCACGGCACCCGTGGCGCTGGTGTTTGACGCCTCCACCGCCCCGGTCGCCGCCGATGCGCCGCAGTGGACGCTGGCCAGCCATGACGATGTGGACGAACTGCCTACGTTTGCCCATTTCGATCCGGTCATTGCCGACGTGCCGGCCGGCGCCGGGTGGGACGTCGCGCCGCTGCCCTCCGTGCACGCCGATGCTGCGCACGATGAGGTGGATGTGGCGACGCCGGAGCGTGCGCCCGAGGTTTCCGACGTGTCGCTGGAGATGCCGGCCTTCGTGGCCACGGGCGCCGGGTTCGATCCGGTGGCCGCCGAGCACGAGATGCTGGAGCTGAGCGACGAGCCGATCGACTTCACCTTCGATGAGGATCTGCGCAACGCCGATGACGTGGTGTCGCTTCAGATCGATGACAGCGACACCGACACCGACACCGATAGCGTTGCCGCGCAGACGGCCGCGTCCAGCCCGTTCGCGCAGCGCGCGGTGGATGTGGAGGCCCTGCCGACGTTCCTGCAGGAGATTCCGGTGGCCTCGGCGGACGACGGTGTCGCCGAGCCGATCGAGGCGTTCATCGATGGCACCGACACGGTGCCGCAGGCCGCGGCAGATGCCGCGCTGCCGCCGCCCGCCGTGCAGGATGCGGTCATCCGCCGTATCGAGCTGGACGAGGCATCCACCCGCTTCCTGGCCGAACTGGACGCCGCCGCCGCGCAGTTCCGCCCGGAAGGCGCCGACACCGGTACCGTGCCAGCCGCGTCTGCACCGGCAAGCCCGGCAGTGGCCGTGCCCGCCGACGACACCAGCATCGAGGCCGGCTTCGAGGACGATGGCGAGAACATCGACCAGGACATCCGCGAGGTCTTCATCGAAGAGTTCGACGAAGAACTGGTGAACCTGGGCAACCTGCTCCCGGCCTGGCGCATCGCGCCGGACAACCTGGACCGCCTGCGCCCGATCCGCCGCGTGTTCCATACCCTCAAGGGCAGTGGCCGGCTGGTCGGTGCGCGTACCTTGGGCGAGTTCAGCTGGAAGATCGAGGGCATGCTCAACCGCGTGCTCGACGGCAGCCGTCCGGCCTCGCCGGCCGTGGTCGCCCTGGTCGGCCAGGCCTACGAGGTGCTGCCGCAGCTCAACGCCGCGCTGCGCGATGGCAGCCGTGTCACCGCCGATCTGCAGGCCATGCAGGCCATCGCCGATCGTGTGGCCGCGGGTGAGGAGACCTTCCATGTGCCGCTGCAGCGTGCGGCTGCAGCGCCCGTGGCGATGGCCGTGGACAGTGGGACGACTGACGCTGCGCCGATGATCGAGAGCACACCGGCCAATATCGACAGTGTGCTGCGCGAGATCCTGGAAGCCGAGGTCGAGGTCCATCAGGCCACGCTGCAGGCGTGGCTGGATGCTGCCACCGATGCACCGCAGCCAGTGACCGACGGGCTGCTGCGCGCCGTGCACACCATGAACGGCGCCTTCGCCATGACCGACGTGCCGGAGATCACGGCGGTCACCGGTGCGGCGGAAAGCTACATCAAGCGTTCCCTGGCCGCCGATGTACTGCCCAGCGCGGCAGGTATGGACGCGCTGGCCGAGACCTGCATCGCGATCACCACCACCATGGCGGCACTGCAGGACGAGGCGCCGCGGGTGCCCGTGCAGAACGCGTTGGCGGCCCGCCTGGTTGCCCTGGCCGATACGTTGCCGGAAGCGCGCTGGCCGGCACTGGTCGAGGACGATCTGGACCTTGTGGATGACGAACCGTACGCCGAGGCGACTGAAGCGGCAGATGCGGGAGCATTCAACGAAGCGACGGCTGCAGATGCCGTGGAAGCGGCTGCCATCGACGTGGATACAGTCGAGGGCAGGGCAGCAGACGCGGATACGGTTGAAGCGGTTGAAGCGGTTGAAGCAGTTGAAGCAGTTGAAGCAGTTGAAGCAGTCGAGGCCGTTGAGGCATACGACGTCGTCGAAGCAGCAGATGCGCACGACGCTACGGTTACCGACGAGCAGCAGGCCGGGATCGATGCCGATGGCCTGAGCGTGATCGAGCCCGGTCGCGCGGTCGCTGTGGCCGACGACGATGCCCTCATCGCCATGGAACTGACGGGCACGGACGACCTGTCCGCCTATTTTGATGCCGAGCTGCCGGACACTGCGCGCGAAGCAGATGCGCTGGCGTCGCCGGACGTCCCGGCCGACGCGGATCTGGCGTCTGTGCATGCAGGCCTGGAAGCCGTCGAGCTGACCTCGGCCGAGGATCTCTCACGTTACTTCGATCATTTCGCCGAGCCGGTCACGCCGGAACGTCCGGTCGACGTCGGCGCTGAAACCGCCTCCGCCTCCAACACGGATACGGACACGGACACGGACACGGACGCCAGGGCCGAAGCCGAAGGCGTCGCAGACACCGCGACCGACACCCGGTCCGGCGTGGAAGCGGCGACCGTGGACGTCGCCGACGGTCCGGCCGCTGATGTCGATGCCCATGCCCATGCCGTTGAGCAGGGCAGCGACTACGCGGTCGCCGTCGATGACGCGGCCAACGACAGCGGGAGCGACACCGATCCGGACAGCGAGGAAGACGCGCACGCGCTGGATGAGGTCCTGCCGCCGCCGCCGGCGTTTGGTGAGGTGGTGGACGCCCAGCAGGCGGTGGATGACGGTTTGACCGTCGTCGATGCGCCGGATGCCTCCGATACCGGCGTGCTCGGTCTGGACGCCACGGATGAGAACACCGGCGAAGCTGATGCGTTCGCCGAGGCGATCGAGGCCACGGCGCCCGATGTCTCCGCCGACGCGGCCACCCCGGCGCGCTTCTTCGAACTGGAGGACGCACCCGCTGCAACCTTCACGACCGCCCCGGAAGCCGATGATGTCCGGCCCGTGGACGCCACCGACAGCGACGACCTCGCGCCGGGCGATGCGCTCGATTTCACCCTGCTCGACCAGGAGCTGGTCGATATCTTCGTGGAAGAGGGCAAGGACCTGCTCGACCACTGCGATGGCCTGATCAGCGAACTGCGTGCCGCGCCCCAGGACCGCGACGTGATCGCCGGCCTGCAGCGCGACCTGCATACCCTCAAGGGGGGCGCGCGCATGGCCGGGATCAACCCGATCGGCGATCTTGGCCACGGCATTGAATCGCTGCTGGAAGCCGTCGCGGCCAACCGCACCGATATCGACCGCAGCGACGTGCATCTGCTGGAGCGCGGGTTTGATCGCCTGCACCAGCTGCTGACCCGGACCGGGCAGCACCGCACCGTGGCGATGCCCGACGACCTGATCGCCGCGTTCGAGCAGCGTACCCAGGGCCGTGTCGAGCCGGAACAGATCGAGACCACCGAGCCGCCGCTTGCGTCCGGCGATGCCAAGGTCGAGGCCGCCATCGCCGCGCTCGTGGCGGCGCCGCTGTCGGCACCGGTCCCGCTGGAAACCGTCAGCGAGGAAGATGGTCTGCCGCGGCCGCAGCAGGAACAGGTGCGCGTGCGCGCCGATCTGCTCGACCGCCTGGTCAACCACGCCGGTGAAGTAGCGATCTACCGTTCGCGTCTGGAGCAGCAGCTCGGTGCCTTCCGGGGCGCCATGGGCGAACTGGACCGTACCAATGCCCGTCTGCGCGATCAGCTGCGTCGCCTTGATCTGGAAACCGAAGCGCAGATCGTGGCGCGCTATCAGCGTGAGCAGGACCAGGCCGATCACAAATTCGACCCGCTGGAACTGGACCGCTTCTCCACGCTGCAGCAGCTCAGCCGCGCGCTGAACGAGTCCGCGGCTGACTTGGGCGGTCTGCAGGGCGTGCTGGACGATCTGTCGCGCCAGTACGACGTGCTGCTGCAACAGCAGTCGCGCGTCAGTTCGGAGCTGCAGGACGGCCTGATGCGCGCGCGCATGGTGCCGTTCGATGGTCTCGTGCCACGCCTGCGCCGGGTCGTGCGCCAGGCCGGCCAGGACACCGGCAAGCAGGTTCACGTCACCCTCGAAGGGACCCACGGCGAACTGGATCGCAACGTGCTCGACCGCATGGTCGCGCCGTTGGAACACATGCTGCGCAACTCAGTGGCGCATGGCCTGGAAACCCCGGAACAGCGCCGGGCCGCGGGCAAGCCGGAGGAGGGCGAAATCGCCATCCGCCTGCGTCGCGAAGGCTCGGAAATCGTGCTGGAAGTGGCCGACGATGGCGCCGGGCTGGACCGCGAGGCGATCCGTCGCCGCGCCGAACAGCGTGGCCTGATCGCCGCCGATGCCGTGCTCGGCGATGCCGAACTGGATGCGATGATCTTCTCGCCCGGCTTCAGCACCGCCGACCAGGTCAGCCAGCTGGCCGGCCGTGGCGTGGGCATGGACGTGGTCCACAACGAAGTGCGCCAGCTGGGTGGTTCGGTGGACATCCACTCGGTCAGCGGCCAGGGCGTTACCTTCACCCTGCGCCTGCCGCAGACGTTGGCGGTCACCCAGGCGGTGTTCGTGCAGATCGGCGAGACCACCTTTGCCGTGCCGGTGGCCTCGGTCAGTGGTATCGGCCGGATCTCGCGCGAGCGCTTTGAAACCGCCAACGGCGGCTACCACTACGGTGGCGAAGAATTCGCGTTGCATGATCTGGGGACGCTGATCGGCCAGGCCCAGGCCCGCGCCGAAGGCCAGGCCCAGGTGCCGCTGCTGCTGGTCCGCGCTGGCGACCTGCGCGTGGCCGTGGCGATCGACCAGGTGCTGGGCAACCGCGAAATCGTGGTCAAGCCGGTCGGCCTGCAGATCGCTTCGGTGCCGGGCATCTACGGTGCGACGATCACCGGCGATGGCCGCGTGGTGGTGATCCTGGACGTGGCCCCGCTGGTGCGCCGCTACCTGGCCAACCCGCACAAGCCGATCACCGCCGCAGCCAAGGTCAGTGATCGCGATGTACCCCTGGTGATGGTGGTCGACGATTCGCTGACCATGCGCAAGGTCACCGGCCGCATCCTGGAGCGCCACAACTTCGAGGTCACGGTCGCCCGTGACGGTATCGAAGCACTGGAGCGCCTGGATGAGCGCGTGCCCGACCTGATGCTGCTGGATATCGAAATGCCGCGCATGGACGGTTACGAGCTGGCCAGCGTCATGCGCGCCGACCCGCGCTACCAGGGTGTGCCGATCGTGATGATCACCTCGCGCAGCGGCGACAAGCACCGTCAACGCGCCTTTGAACTCGGTGTCCAGCGCTACCTGGGCAAGCCGTACCAGGAACTGGATCTGATGCGCAACGTGTATGACCTGCTGGGGATCGCCCGTGCACGCGAGTGATGCCCATCCCCTGTTGACGGTGGCCCTGCTGGCCCGTTCCGGCCCGGCACGCGACCGCCTGCGCGAAGCGCTCGACCATGCCGGCGCCCGCGTGGTGCTGGAGGACGACCCCAACACGCTCGACCTGCAGGTCCTGCGTGATGCCGATCCCGGTGCGGTCCTGATCGCGCTGGAACCGGCAATCGAAGACGCCCTGGAGCGGTTGGATCCGGTGCTGGGTTCGCCGTCATTGACCCTGATCTTCGACGAAGCCGAGCTGGCTGCACGCCGCGACGGCTGGGAAGCGCAGCGCTGGGCACGGCATCTGGTGGCCAAGCTGCACGGCCATCAGGACGTGCTGCCGCCGGGTTCGGAACAGGACCAGCAGCTGCAGCCCGAACCGGGTCTGCCGGTCACCCCGGCGCAGCTGCATGCCGACGCACCGCTGGCGTTCCATCTGCGCGAAGCCGAGGATGCGGCCGCTGAGGTGCCGGCCGATGGCCTGTACCAGGCGCCGGCGGAGTTGCACGAGCCGGTGTCGCTGGAAGAGGCGCTGGCGGCGCTGCAGCCGGTGGCGCCCGAGCCGATCGCACCGGCGATTCCACCGATTCCGGCCTCGGCACCACCCGCCGCGGCCGCTGCCGTATCGATCGGCGATCACCGCCGGTGGTCGCTGGTGGACGATGACGGTGCTGTCGCGGCGCCCCCGTCGATCAGCGACACGGCGCCGGCACCGGAGCGCTTCGACATCGAACGTCTGTCACTGGTCGAGCTCGAACCCGAGGCCGGTTCCGCCGGTGGCTGCGCGGGCGCGGTGCTGGTCCTGGCCGGCATCGGCGGGCCGGATGCGCTGCGCCGCCTGCTGGCCGCGCTGCCCGAATCGCTGAACACTGCCGTCCTGGTACATATGCGCCTGGACGGCGGCCGCTACGGCAATCTGGTCAAGCAGATGGCACGGGTGTCCGCACTGCCGGTGCTGCTGGCCGAGGACGCCCAGCCCGTTGAAGCCGGCCAGGCCTACATCCTGCCCGACGACATCGGCATCGCCCTGCGGCAGGGCAGCCTGCAGTTCATCGCCGACACCGCCGGCATCCAGATCGAGGCATTGCCGGCCGCGCACAGCGGCGTGGTCCTGCTCAGCGGGGCGGACGCCGCCCAGGTGGACGCCGTGCTCGCCCTGGCCGCCGCCGGTGCCTGGGTGGCCGGTCAGATCGGCGAAGGCTGCTATGACCCGACCGCAGCCAGTGCGGTGGTTGCTGCCGGGCAGGACGCCGGGGAACCGCCGCAGTTGGCCGCCACCATCGCCGAACGCTGGGGCGTGGACGCCTGAGTGGCGCCGACGCACCTTTGAAGGAAGACCCATGAGCTACGCCAGCAACGACGAAATCCGCGGTGTCCTGATCCAGGCCGGGCACGAACGCGTGCTGCTGCCCAACGCCACCGTGGCCGAAATGATGTCCAAGGTGCCGGTCGAAACCGTTCCCGATGCGCCGGCCTGGCTGGTCGGACAGATCGCCTGGCACGGCTGGGACGTGCCGTTGCTGTCCTTCGCCCGGTTGTCCGGGCAGGGTGACGAGCCGGTGGTGGCCAACAACAAGGTTGTCGTGCTCAAGGCGCTGGGCGGCAATCCGCGCCGGCCCTACTTCGCGCTGCTGACCCAGACCTTCCCGCAGCTGATCGCGGTGCCGCGCGACGGGCTGTTGGCCGACGCCTCCGAGGAAACCCTGCCGCAGGGCGTGCACATGCGCGTGCTGCTGGGCGAACAGAGCGCGCTGCTGCCGGACCTGGACGCGCTGGAAGCGGCGCTGGACGAATCCTTCCCCGTGGCGGGGTGAGGTTGCGCATTCGCGAAACCTCCCCGCGATTTGCTTCGCAAACCGCGGGCCCCCCGCGTCACAATCTCCCAGATCCACGCGCCTGCCGGCGCGCCCCCTTGACTCAAGGGGGCCATGGCTCCAGATGAATCAAGGG
>DMZT01000223.1:4271-5544 GCA_003484865.1 Stenotrophomonas sp. | reverse complement strand
CGACGCTCTTCCGATCTCCTGCGGTTGCCTCCGCGCCCGCGCCCAAGGTGGGCGGTCTGGGCTGGCCGTTGTCGGGCAATCTGCTCGCCCGCTATGGCGGCAAGCTGCCCGATGGCCGCACCAGCAGTGGCGTGCTGATCGGCGCGCCCGCCGGCAGCACCATCACCGCCGTGGCAGATGGCACGGTGGTGTTTTCCGATTGGATGACCGGTTACGGCATGATCCTGATCGTGGATCACGGCAACGGCTACATGAGCCTCTATGCGCACAACGACACGCTGCTGCGTGATGCCGGCGCCACGGTGAAGAAGGGCGAGGCCGTGGCCAAGGTCGGCAATTCTGGTGGCCAGGGCGTGACCGCGCTGTACTTCGAACTGCGCCGCAATGGACAGCCGGTGGACCCGGGCAGCTGGCTGCAGCGGCGATAAACCGCGCCCAACACGGGGGCACCGCCAGGCACGGGGTTCAACGGGAATTTATCGTCGCTTCGCGCATAATCGGGCGACGCACCCCCGTGCGTGGTCAACCGTCCCCCGCTCATCCTGGAGTGCTTCATGCGCGTAGCCCGTTCCGC
Organism: Stenotrophomonas sp.; assembly: GCA_003484865.1. Taxonomy (GTDB): domain Bacteria; phylum Pseudomonadota; class Gammaproteobacteria; order Xanthomonadales; family Xanthomonadaceae; genus Stenotrophomonas. Next base: position 4,970 of record DMZT01000223.1, on the reverse strand, counting down.
CACCTTGCTGCTGGCCCTGTTGCCCGCGGTGTCCTGGGCGCAGCAGACCGCCGAAGCGCCGGCACGCGGGGCCGATGCGGCCACCACGGAAGAAGCGGTGACCTCACGGGTTCCGTTGGAAGAGATCCGCCGCTACGTCGCCGTCTACAACGCGGTGCGCGCCGCCTATGTGGATCCTGTCGACGACAAGAAGCTGATGCAGTCCGCCATCCGTGGCCTGCTGCTGGACCTGGATCCGCACAGCACCTACTTCGACAAGGAAGACGCCGAAGCCTTCGATGAGCAGGCAAACGGCGCCTACGACGGCATCGGCGTGGAGCTGCAGCAGCAGCCCGACAACAGCAGCCTCAAAGTCATTTCGCCGATCGACGATACCCCGGCCGCACGCGCGGGCATTCTTGCCGGCGATCTGATCATCGCCATCGACGGCAAGCCGATCAGCGCGATCGAAGCCACCGAACCGCTGCGCGGCGTGGCCGGGACCAAGGTCGTGCTCACCCTGGTGCGCGAAGGCAAGCCGAAGCCGTTCGATGTCACCGTCACCCGCGAGACCATCCGCGTCACCAGCGTGCGCAGCAAGATGCTGGAGCCTGGTTATGGCTACATCCGCCTGAGCACCTTCCAGGCCGACACCGGTGCCGATTTCCAGAAGCACGTTGCCCAGCTGCAGCAGCAGGCCGGTGGCAAGCTCAAGGGCCT
>DMZT01000223.1:0-4108 GCA_003484865.1 Stenotrophomonas sp. | reverse complement strand
GGTGGCAAGCTCAAGGGCCTGGTGCTGGATCTGCGCAGCAACCCGGGTGGCCTGCTCACCGCCGCCGTGCAGGTGGCCGACGATCTGCTCGAGAAGGGCAACATCGTCAGCACCCGCGGCCGCATCTCGATCAGCGATGCCCGTTTCGATGCGACCCCGGGCGATCTGCTCAAGGGCGCGCCGGTCGTGGTGCTGGCCGACGCCGGCTCGGCCAGTGCCTCCGAAGTGCTGGCCGGCGCGTTGCGCGACAACGGCCGCGCGCGCGTGGTCGGCAGCCGCACCTTCGGCAAGGGCTCGGTGCAGACCGTACTGCCGCTGGACAACGGTGACTCGGTGAAGCTCACCACCGCGCGATATTTCACCCCGAGCGGCAAGTCGATCCAGGCCACGGGCATCATCCCCGACGTGCTGTTGCAGCCGGAGAAGCGCGCCGGCGATGACGACCTGCCGGCCAGCCTGACCGATTACAGCGAAGCCACGTTGCCCGGCCACCTGCGCGGTGACGAAGAAGGCACCGAAGGCTACAAGGCCGGTGACGTGCTGCCGGGCGATGGCCCGATCAATGACGCGCTGGCCGAGTTGAAGCAGCCCGGTTCGGTGCTGGCCCGGCAGAAGGCAGAGGCCGCGAAGAAGCCGGCGGCCAAGCCGGCGGCGGCAGCGGCAGCGGTGGCAAAGCCTGCCGATGCAACGGTCAAGCCGGCAGAAACGAAGCCTGCAGAGACCAAGCCGGCAGAGACCAAGCCGGCCGAACAGCCTGCGGCTGCACCGGCTACGCCCGCACCGGCCAAGCCGGAAGCCCCGGCCTCGACGGCACCGATCAAGCCCTGATCGGTAGTGCCGGCCGCTGGCCGGCTCTGCTCGAATCCAACCCTGCGTGGAGCCGGCCAGCGGCCGGCACTACCCGTTGGCCGATCTGTCGGCCGACCCGCTCCCGGTCATGCCCTCAAAACCCATGCCGCTTGCGCAGCCGCCGCGCGATCGCCGCGCGCACATACACGCCATAGCCGAGCCCGAACACGAAGCCGGCGATATGCGCCCACCAGGCCACCATGCCGAAGGTCGGGCCGATGTAGGCGAACACCACCTGCAGCGCCGCCCAGACCCCGATCAGCAGATAGGCAGGGGCGCGGACGAATTCTAGGAACAGGCCCAGCGGGATCACCACGCCCAGCCGCGCGCCTGGGAACAGGGCCAGGTAGGCGCCGATCAAGGCCGACACCGCGCCGCTGGCACCGATGATGATCTGGTCCGGGTTGCCCATGGTGTAGATGGCGGTCAGATTCGAGATCGCCCCGCCCACCAGGAACAGCAGCATCAGCCGCCACGGCCCCAGCACGCGTTCGGCCGGCAGCCCGAAGATCAGCAGGAACACCAGGTTGCCCAGCAGGTGCGACCAGTCCGCGTGCAGGAACAGCGCGGTGAACAGCCGCAGCACGCTGCCGTCCTGCAGGGTCGCCCACCAGTCCAGCGGATGGGTCAGGCCGGTCGAGAGGGCGCCCCAGTCCATCCACAGGCTGCGCCGCGCATCGTCCGGCCGGGAGATCGACCAGAGGAAGGCCACCCACAGCGCGGCGAACAGCAGGGGGGTGGCCCAGCGGTAGGCGGCTTTCTTGCGGGAGGGGGTCGACACGAACATGCGGGCACTAGCCTAGCGCGGAGGCTGACCTGACGGGGATATGTCGCGTTCAGCATGAATAGCCACAAGGGCGACTTACGTTATTGTTTCATTAACCGCTCTCGGTATACTCGCATACGGCGTCGTATGTCGGGAGGGGAATCCGGCGCGTTGTCCTGACCCATCAAGGGGAGGGGCGGCGCAGGCGCGCGTTGCCAACATCACCGCTTTCCGGAGAGAACCAACAATGCATACCGCTTCCACTCTTGCCCGCGTCACCGCCCTGGCCGTCGGCATCGCCGGTGTCCTGGCCGTGGGCCACGTCCACGCCGCCGCCTTCCAGCTGAAGGAAAACAGCGCCAAGGGCCTCGGCCGCGCCTTTGCCGGTTCCGGCAGCGCCGCCGGCGACGCCTCGATCATGGCCGTCAACCCGGCTGGCATGCGCCAGCTCGAGGGCATGCAGATCCAGGGCGACCTGAGCGCGATCAGCTTCTCGGCCAAGTACAAGGGCACCGGCCGCAACGGCGTAGGTCAGCCGCAGACGGGCGGTAACGGCGGCGACGCCGGCATGATCGCCCCGGTTCCGGCCGCGTACTTCCACATGCCGATCGGCGAGCAGGCGCACTTCGGCGTCTCGCTGACCGCCCCGTTCGGTTTCAAGACCGATTATGACAATGGCTGGGTCGGCCGTTACAGCGGTCTGAAGACCGATATGAAGGCCATCGACCTGGGCTTTGCCGCGTCCTACGACGTCAACCCGTACGTGTCCTTCGGCGCGTCCGTGTTCGTCGAGCACCTGACCATCGAGCTGAGCCAGGCTGTCGACTTCGGCGCCCTCTTCGCCGGTCGCGTGCCGGGCTACGCGCCGGGCAGCGCCGATGGCAAGTCGACCGTGAAGGGTGACAACAACGCCGTGGGCTGGACCGTCGGCGGTTTGTTCAGCCCGGACGAGAACACCCACATCGGCATCAGCTACCGCTCCAAGGTCGAGCACAAGATCACCGGCGGCGATGCCAACTTTGATCTGCCCAACGATGGTGGCCGTACGGCGACGATTCTGGCAGCGACCCAGCCGGGCGTGTTCGTCAACACCAGCGGCAAGGCCACGCTGACCCTGCCGGCCTCGGCCACCCTGAGCGTCACCCACAACATCAATGACCGCTGGACCGTCATGGGTGATGTGACCCGCACCGCGTGGTCGACCGCGTTCGACACGGTCACCATCGACTTCGCCTCCAACCAGCCGAACTCGGAGCTGAACTTCGCGTACCGCGACACGACCTTCGTCTCGCTGGGTACCGATTACAAGCTGAGCGACACCGTGACCCTGCGTGGTGGTGTGGCGCTGGACCAGACCCCGACCACCGACGCGCACCGCGACGTCCGCGTGCCGGATACCAGCCGCAAGTGGCTGTCGCTGGGCGTGGGCTGGACCCCGTCGGCGAACACCGAATACAACTTCGGTTACACCCACCTGTTCACCAGCGAGCCGAACATCCTGGTCAAGCCGACCCAGGGCAACCAGGGCAACTCGCTCAACGGCAAGTACAAGGTCCGTGGCGACGTGCTGGCCGCATCGTTCAACTACAAGTTCTGATCAACGCCTGATCGGTTGAACGCAGCAGCAGAAAACCCCGCGAAAGCGGGGTTTTTTGTTGCGTGCAGAGAATGCGGACCGGATCAGCGCAACTGCCGCGGCGTGGCGTTGAGGCGCTTGCGCATCAGCCGGCGCAGGGCGGTGGGATCGCGGTAGCCCACCCGCTCGGCCACGGTCTCCACCGAGTAGCGGCTGTTCTCGAGCAGGGCGCGCGCCTGGTTCAACTGCACGCTGCGGATCAGGTGCAGCGGCCCTTGCCCGGTCGCCTTGCCCACCTGTCGCGACAGCGTGCGCGTGGACATGCCGGCATGCGCGGCGAGCGCGCCGACGCTGACCGTGGCCGGCAGGGTAGCTTCGATATGCGCGGTGAGCGAGGCGATCAGCGCGTTGCCCTGCGCCATCATCGCCGGGACCATGAACGGCGATTGCAGCTGCCGACGATCCAGCAGCAGCGCCCTCGCCACCGCATCGGGAAGCGCCGGGCCAAAGCGTTGCCGGAGCAGGTACAGCATCAGATCGGTGTGCCCGAGCGCAGCACCGGCCGTGATCAGCGGCGCGTCGTCGATCACCATGCGGTCTGGATCGACCTGGCACTCCGGCGCTTGCCGCTGCAACGCGCCGGCCAGCCACCAGGTGGTGGTCACGCTGCGCCCGGTCAGCAGCCCGGCGTTGTGCAGCAGGAAGACAGAGGCACAGGAGGCCGCGACACGCCCGCCCGCCGCCACGTGCGCGCGCAGCGCCCGCACCACCCCCGGGATGTCGGGCTCACCCAGCCGCTGTGCGATGGCGTCGGGATCCTCCACGCCCAGCCCTGGCACGATCCAGCACGCCTGCGCATCGGCCACGCGTGGCATCGGCGCGGCACGCTGCTGCAGGTGCGTTCCCAGGCGGACAGC
>DMZT01000224.1 GCA_003484865.1 Stenotrophomonas sp. | reverse complement strand
CGACCGTTGGTCGGCTATCGCACGACCCAACCAAACAGATCCATCGCCTTGCGGAATTCGCCGTCCACGGGCGCGCTGATGTCCATCGGCGTGCCGTCCGGATGCGGGAAGCGCAGGCGCTCGGCGTGCAGGAGCATGCGGTGGATGCCCTGCATGCGGAAGCTGCGGTTGTGGCGACCGTCGCCGTGGCTGGTGTCGCCGATCAGGTGATGCGAGAGGTGCTTGAGGTGGCGGCGGATCTGACGGAACCGACCGGTCTGCGGCTGGCAGCGCAGCAGGGCGTAACGTGAGGTCTCGAACTCGCCCATCGGAATGGCGATCTCGCCCACGGCGACGCGCTGGAAGTGGGTGATCGCCTGCTTCTTGACCGGCTTGCCGGGGCCGCCATCGAGGTCATGGTCGACGGTAAAGGCCTCGTCGGCCGGCCAGCCGCGGCAGATCGCGAGGTAATCCTTGGTGACGTCGCCGCCCATCAGCGATTTGCCGAGCACGCTGGCGCTTTCGCGATCAAAGGCGAGCAGCAGGCAGCCGCTGGTGGCGCGGTCCAGGCGGTGGACGAGGAAGATAGGCTTGCCGAGCTGTTCGCGCAGGCGGTCGGCGAGGAAGTCGTCTTCGCCCCGGGCGAGCTTGCTGTCGTGGACCATCAGCCCGGCGGGCTTGTTGACCACGGCAAGCTGGTCGTCCAGGTGCAGCAGTTGCAGGGGCGGAAGCGCAACAGGCGCCTCGGCGATGGCCTCTGCCTGCAGCTCGATCGCGCTCATCGGCGCCACCAGGCACTGGCCAGCGAGAACACGCCCGCCGCGCCGGTCACCCAGCTCCACACCGGGGCATCGCCGAAGTACCAGCCACCTGGCTGCAGGCCATACAGCACCGCAGCGACGATCATCAGGCCGACGCCGGCGATCGCGGCCACCGCGCGCTTCTGCAGCTTCTGCACGCTGACGTTCAGCGTCGCCAGATCGCGCGAGCGCATCGACAATTCGTGGTCGCCTTCCACCTGCTGGCGCAGCCAGGCGTGGACCAGGCGCGGCATGTCCGGCGTATGCGTCATGATTTCAGGCAGGCGCTTGCGCACTTCCTTGAGCACGCGGCGCGGGCTGTAACGCTCGCGCAGGATGCGTTCCAGCACCGGCCGCGCGACCGCCCAGATGTCCAGTTCCGGATCGAGCTGACGGCCGACACCTTCGATGTTGAGCAGTGTCTTCTGCAGCAGGATCAGCTGCGGCTGCAGCGTGAGCTCGTAGCGCTGGGCCACGCGGAACAGCTTGATCAGCACCTCAGCCAGCGAGATCTGCGACAGCGGGCGGGTGAAATAGGGTTCGCACACCGAACGCGCGGCCGCTTCGAGTTCATCGATGCGCACGTTGTTGGGCATCCAGCCGGCCTCGACATGCAGCGCGGCCATGCGCCGGTAATCCTTGTTGAAGATGGCCATGAAGTTCTCGGCCAGGTAGTACTGATCTTCTTCGGACAGCTGGCCCATGATGCCGAAATCCAGCGCGATGAAGCGCGGGTTGTCGCGGCGCGCCGGATCGGTGTCGACCCAGATATTGCCGGCGTGCGCATCGGCGTGGAAGAAGTTGTCGCGGAACACCTGGGTGTAGAACACCCGCACGCCCTTGGCGGCCAGCGCCTTGCGGTCGATGCCGGCCTTGTCCAGCGCGACGATGTCGTCCGAGGGAATGCCCCACACGCGCTCCAGGGTCAGCGCGCGCTCGGCGGTATGGCTCCAGATCACTTCCGGTACGTACAGATCGTCCGAGTCGATCCAGTTGCGGCGCAGCACGCTGGCATTGGCGCCTTCGCGCTGCAGGTCCAGCTCGGCGGCCAGGGTGTTTTCGACTTCGGCGACCACCTCGCGCGGGCGGATCTTGTCGGCGCGCGGGTGCGCGCGCTCGATCAGCGCGGCGGCCGACTTGAGCAGCGCGATGTCGGCGTCGATCTGCTTTTCGATGTCCGGGCGCAGCACCTTGACCACCACCTGGCGCCCATCGGCGAGCGTGGCCGCGTGCACCTGCGCGATCGAGGCCGAGGCCAGCGGCTGCAGATCGAAGCTGGCGAACGCTTCGCTGACCGGGCGGCCCAGCGCACGCTCGACGATGGCCTGCGCGGCGGCGCCATCAAACGGTTTGACCCGGTCCTGCAGCAGGGTGAGTTCGTTGGCGACATCGGCCGGGATCAGGTCACGGCGGGTGGAGAGGATCTGGCCGAACTTGACGAAGATCGGGCCCAGGTCCTGCAGCGCCAGGCGCAGGCGCGCACCGCGCGACTGTGCGGCGATGTCGGCCGAGGCGCGTGGCACGAACGGCTTGGCCAGGCGCAGCCAGCGTTCGGCCGGGGTGCCCTGGAGCAGATCGTCGAGGCGGTAGCGCAGGATGATGCGGCCGATGCGGCTGGCCCGGAAGATCGCCTTCATGCGCCCACCTGCCGCAGGCGCTGGACGCGCACGGCCATGCGTTCAACGTCGTCGCGCATCACGTCCACATCGTCGTGGAAGGCATCCAGTTCTGCTCGGGGTACCACGTCGCGCGACTCCTCGGTGACAAATTCAGCGGCGCTGTGCGCCAGGTCGGACGCGCCGCGGCGGGCGTGCTGCAGTGCCGAGCGCAGGGTATTGGCGATCTGCACGCCCATGACCTCGCCGAACACGCGCACGAACGGCTGCTGCCAGTCCGGATCGAAACGGGTCGCCAGCTGCTGCAGGCGGCGGGCCAGCTCGGCATCGCCGGAGACCTTGACCCGCCCGGCCGGCGCATCACCGCCACGGCGTGCATTGGCCAGGAACGGCAGCTGGGCCAGCACCCCGCCCAGCGTGCTGCGCACGGCCAGGTCCGGCTCCTGCTGCGGATCGACCGGGCCGACCGTGAGCCGCTCACCGTCCACCCCGATCCGCATCGCCAACGCAGGCGATTCCAGGGTCAGGGCGATGTGGCGGCCATCCAGCGCGGCCAGCGCGCTGCGGGTGTCCGGGTCCAGCGCCAGCGCGCGGTTGAGCGTGAGCTGCAGCGCATTGCCAGCCAGCGGCTTGAGGGAAGAGAGCAGGGAACGGGCCATCACCGCATTCTACCGTGCCCCCTTGAACGGCGGGCGTCCGCGGGCATCACGCGTTGCGCGTTTTGCCATGCACCGCGCGCCGGTCCATCCTGTGTGGTTCCAGAAGAGGCAGGAGCGGCAACAGGCATGGGCAAGACCCGGGTAGGCATCATCTTCGGCGGCCGTTCGGCCGAGCACGAGGTCTCGCTGCAATCGGCGAAGAACATCCTCGATGCACTGGACAAGGACCGCTTCGAGGTCAGCCTGATCGGCATCGACAAGCAGGGCCAGTGGCACGTCAGCGACCCGCGCGACTTCCTGCTCAATGCCAGCGACCCGGCACGGATCGCGCTGCACCGCTCGGGCAATGCGGTGGCGGTGCGGCCGGGCCTGGAGCGCCAGCAGCTGGTCCCGACCGATCCGGCCACCGCGCTGGAGCAGATCGACGTGGTGTTCCCGATCGTGCACGGCACGCTGGGCGAGGATGGCTCGCTGCAGGGCCTGCTGCGCATGGCCAACCTGCCCTTCGTGGGCTCGGGCGTGCTCGGCTCGGCGGTGGCGATGGACAAGGACGTGGCCAAGCGCCTGCTGCGCGATGCCGGGCTGGCGGTGGCGCCGTTCGCCTGCTTCAACCGGGTCACGGCGGCCCGGGCCGATTACCCCGCGCTGGTCGCCGCGCTGGGCACGCCATTGTTCGTGAAGCCGGCCAACCAGGGCTCCTCGGTGGGCGTGAGCAAGGTGCGCACTGAAGCGGAATTCCATGCCGCGCTCGCGCTGGCACTCTCGTTCGATCACAAGGCGCTGGTGGAATCGGCGATCGACGGCCGCGAGATCGAATGCGCGGTGCTGGGCAACGAGCACCCCGAAGCCAGCGTCTGTGGCGAGGTGGTCGTGCACGATGATTTCTATTCCTACGACACCAAGTACATCAGCGAAAGCGGTGCGGACATCGTGGTGCCGGCGGCCATCACCGATGCGGAGCAGTCCCGTATCCGGGAAATCGCCGTGCAGGCCTACCAGGCACTGGATTGTGCCGGCCTGGCACGCGTGGATGTGTTCCTGACCTCGGCTGGCGAGGTGGTGATCAACGAGATCAACACGCTGCCCGGCTTCACCCGGATCAGCATGTATCCGAAGTTGTGGGCGGCCAGTGGGCTGGATTACACCGCGCTGATCACGCGGCTGCTGGAACTGGCGATGGCGCGGCACGCGCACGAGCGCGATCTGCGCAGCTCCATCGCAACGACGGCCTGAACATCGTTGCCGATGTCAGGCCGTCGTGATTTCCGCAGCGCGTCCCACGCCGGAGAGAGGTGGCGCGGGACGCGCCGGACACTAGGTCCGCTTGCGGAACATCGACACCACCGCCAGGATCAGGAAGACGACGAACAGGATCCAGGCAACGTTGCTGGCAGCGCCGGCAATGCCCGAGAAACCCAGTACCGCCGCGATGATGGCGATGACAAAAAAGATGACGGCGTAATGCAGCATGTCGACCCTCGCGTTGATGCGTGCCGGAGTTGGCGTGGGGCCATGTTCACCAACCTGCGGTGTTCAGGGAGTGATGGAATCCTGTGCGTTCGATGAAGATGCCAGCCGGGCCAGCCCTTCTTCAATGCTGACCCGGGGCACATAGCCGAAGTCGCGGCGCGCCGGTTCCATGCTGTACCAGTGCGGGGTGCACAGCTGCTCGGCCAGGAAGCGCGTCATCGGCGGTTCGCCGCGCAGGCGCAGCAGCGGCCACAGCCGCTCGCAGACCGCGCCGATCCGGTAGGCCGCCTTGAAGCTGATCGACTTCGTCACCGGCGGGGCCTCCACCGCGGCCAGCAGCTTGTTGAGCAGCTCGCGCATCGGCAGCGGCTCGCCGTTGGAAATGAAGTACGCCTTGCCGGCGCAGGCCGCGCCCGGGGCCAGGTGTTCCAAGGCCAGGAAGTGGGCGAGCGCGGCGTTGTCGATGTAGGTGGTATCGACCTTGTTCTGCCCATCACCGACAAAGCGCAGGCGGCTGGCCCGGGCGCGCTCGGCCAGGCGCGGCACCAGCTGCTGGTCACCCGGGCCCCAGATCAGCCGGGGCCGCAACGCGACGGTGGCCAGCTGTGCATCGTTGGCGGCCAGCACGCGCTGCTCGGCGATGGCCTTGGTGGCCGCATACGGCGCCTGGAAGTTCTCGCCATACGGCACCTCGTCCGCGCCCAGGCCCTCGACCGGATGGGTGGCGCGATGGGTCACGCTGGGCGTGGAGGTGTAGACCAGCTTGCCCACGCCGTGCGCGCGGCAGGCCGCGATGACGTTGTCGGTGCCGACCACGTTGGCCTGGTGGTAGCTGTCATAGCTGCCCCACGCACCGGCCTTGGCCCCGTTGTGGAGGACCGCATCGACCCCGGCCACCGCATGCATTACTGCCTGCGCATCGGCCAGATCACCGCGGATCTGGCCCACGCCCATCGCCTGCAGCGCGGGGTAATGGCCGCGGTTGAACGCCAGTACCTGGTGACCGCGCTCGATCAGCCCCTTGCACAGGGCCTGGCCGAGGAAGCCGCCGCCACCGGTCACGAGGATCTTCATGCATGCTGCTCCAGTTGCGCGGTGGCCCAGACCGCGAGCTTCTCGCGGCCGATCTTGGCGTTGTGGCGGATGTCGACCGGGAAGCCCGGGTGGAGCAGGAAGCGCTCGATGCGCGCGGTATGCGCGTGCGCGGCGGCCTCGCGGCGCAGCCGCTCGACCAGCGCGGGGGAATCGACGGTACCGGGCAGCAGCTCGTAGCACAGCACCGGCACCTGCCGGCCTGGTGCACCCACGCCGACCAGCGCGGTGCGGGCGAGGCCATCGAGCGCGTTGAACACCGGCTCGACCTGCTCGGTGTAGAGCGGGCCCTGCGCGGTTTCCACGCGCTGGGTCTTGCGCCCACAGAACCACAGCCGGCCCTGCGCATCGAAGTAGCCGACATCGCCCATCCGGTGCACGACACGCGTGCTGCCATCGGCCAGGGTTTCGGTGATCTTCGCCGCCGCGGTGGCCTGCGGGCGGTTGAAGTAGCTGTCGGTGGCGGTCGGGCCGGCCACGGTGATCTCGCCCACCTCGCCGGCGGCCAGCACGCGCGCCTGCGACCAGCCCGGCAGCGGCGCGTCATCGATGGCGATGATGCGCACCTCGTTCGGCGCGACCACGCGGCCGACACAGGTGCCCGCGCCGGCCTCGGTGGCCTGGCGGGTGTTCTCCAGCTCGCGGCCTTCGATCACGGCCACCGGCAGGCACTCGGTGGCGCCGTAGGGGGTCCAGAACTGGGCGTCATCGGGCAGCAGGCGGCGGATGCGCGCGACCACGTCGGGCGGCACCGGCGCACCGGCCGAGGTCACCCGGCGCACGCTCG
>DMZT01000219.1 GCA_003484865.1 Stenotrophomonas sp. | reverse complement strand
CGCGAACGGAACGGACCGTCGCGCAGCGCCGCGTCGACACCGGCCAGGTACGCGGCGCGCGAGGCGACGCTGCGCTGGACGATGCGCTCGGTGATGGCATGGAGTTTGGGATGCAGGCTCATTGGCTACCGGCTATGAGAAGGCGAACGGAACAACACCGGGGCAACTCAGTCACACCAGTGGACGCGCAGTTTCGCGCCGTCGAGATCGATCGCGTTGAGGATGGGATACAGCTGCGGATTGTTGCTTTCCAGCGCGTGCTTGAGCACTTCCAGCTTCTGCTTGCCACGCAGCAGCAACAGGCGCTGGCGGCTCTGCTTCAAGCCGTGCGGCGTGAGGGTGATGCGCAGCGGCCACTGGTTCGCACCGGGGCAGCCGGTGGCATCCAGCGCCGCGTAGGGCAGGGTGCTTTCCAGTGCGCGGGTCAGATCCTTCGAACCCGGGAACAGCGAGGCGGTGTGGCCGTCATTGCCCATGCCCAGCACGCTCACGCAGGGCCGCTGGCTGTGCCGGGCCTGCAGGTTGGCGCTGTAGACGCACTCGGGCAGCGGCTTGCCGACCCGCACCAGCGGATCGAAATGCGCGCCTTCAGCACGGGTGAGAAAGCTCTCCTTCACCAGCCATGCATTGCTGTCGCGATCCTGCGGCGAGAGCCAGCGCTCATCGACCAGGCTCACTTCCACCCGGTCCCATTGAACGTCCAGCTCGGCCAGTGCCTGGTAAATCGGCGCCGGCGTGGTGCCGCCGGAGAGCAGCATGCGCGCCCGGCCGAACTCGGCGATGTCGCGGTTGAGCTCGGCGGCCATTTCGGCGGCCACGGCCTCGATCCAGCCATCGGCATCGCCATGGCGGATCAGGGTGAAACGATCGGACGTATCCAGGGTATTCATGCGGTGCCTCCCGGCAGATCGCGTTCCACATCCGCCGCATACGCGGCCGCGCCGAGCAGGCCGGGGCTGGGGTGCATCACCGCCAGTGACGGCACCTTGGACATGATCGAAGAGAAGCGGCCCTTGTGTTCAAAGCGCTGGCGGAAGCCGGAGTGCTGCAGCGAATCGAGCATCTTCGGCACCAGGCCGCCGGTCAGGAACACGCCATCCCAGGCGCCCTGCATCAGCACCAGGTCACCGGCGATCGCGCCGAACACCGCACAGAACACATCCACGGTCCGCATCGCCTGCGGGTCGCCATGCAGCGCACGCGCGGTGACGTCCACCGGCTGCAGCTGGCCCGGATCGATGTCGGCCATCTCGCACACGGCGCGATGGATGTTGACCAGGCCGGGTCCGCAGATCAGGCGCTCGTTGGAGACACGGCCGAACTGTTCGGACAGGATTTCCAGGATGCGGATCTCTTCCGGCGTCCCGGGCGGGAAGCTGACGTGGCCACCCTCGGTTTCCAGCGGATAGCAGCGGCCGTGGCGCAGGATCAAGCCGCCCACGCCCAGCCCGGTGCCGGGGCCGATCACCGCATAGTTGCGCGGCTGGCCCGGCTTGCCCGGCACCCACGCCGCACCGCCGACCTGGATCACATCGTGCGGCTGCAGCAGCGAGATCGCCATCGCCTGGGCGGCGAAGTCGTTGATCAGGTGCAACTCATCGAAGCCGAGCATGTGCGCGGTGCGCATGCGCGAGATCACCCACGGGTGATTGGTGATGCGCGCTTCGTCACCGTCCACGCGGCCGGCCACGGCGAACACGCCGCGCTTGGCTTCCGCGCCGATCTGTTCGAGATAGTGCCGTGCGGCCTCGCCCAGCGAAGGGAACTCAGCGACGGCGAATTCGCGGATGCTGTCCTGCTGCAGTGGCGCGGCCAGCGAGGTGTCGGCGAGCGCGAAGCGAGCGTTGGTACCGCCGATATCCGCGACGAGGACCGGCTGGGACAACACCGTCATGCCTGGCCACCACGGGCAGCGTCGGCGTCGGCATCGGCGGGCAGGAAGCCGGCAGCTTCTTCCGGACCCCATTCACCGGCCGGGTAGGGCTGCAGCGGCAGCTTGGCTTCCTTCCATGCGTCGCTGACGCTGTCGATCCAGGCCCAGGCCGCGCGCACTTCGTCATCACGCACGAACAGCGCGTGGTTGCCGTTGAAGGCATCCAGGAACAGGCGCTCGTAGGCGATGCGGCGGTGCAGGCCGGTGGGTACGGACAGTTCCAGTTCCAGCGGGTGCAGTTCCAGTGCGCCCCATTCCGGGCCGGCCAGCGAACTCATCAGGCCCAGCTCGATGTTTTCCTGCGGCTGCAGCTGGAAGGTGATCCGGTTCGGGGTGGCGTTGCCGCGGTGCGGTCGTTCGAACAGCCAATGGGTGACCGGCTTGAGCGTGACCACCACGCGGGTGGTGCGCTCGGCCAGGCGCTTGCCGGTGACCAGATGGAACGGCACGCCGGACCAGCGCCAGTTGTCGATATGCGCGGTGACGCCGGCGAAGGTTTCCACATCGCTGCCTTCCGGCGGCTGGTAGGCCTGCGCGGGCTGGCCATTGATGGTGCCGGCGGTGTAGCGGCCACGCACGCTGTCACGCGCGGCGTGCTTGGCATCGAGCGGGCGCAGGGCGCGCAGCACCTTGACCTTCTCATCGCGGATGCGATCGGCTTCCAGCGAGGCCGGCGGCTCCATCGCGACCAGGCACAGCAGCTGCAGGATGTGGCTCTGGACCATGTCGCGCAGCGCACCGGAGCGGGCGTAATACGCATCGCGGCCGTCCACGCCCTCGCTCTCGGCGACCAGGATATGCACCGATTCGATGTAGTTGCGGTTCCAGACCGCCTCGAGCAGCGTGTTGCCGAAGCGCAGCGCGATCAGGTTCTGCACCGCGGCCTTGCCCAGGTAGTGATCCAGGCGGAACACGCGGTCTTCGTCGATCCACTGGCCGATGGTGGAGATGATCTCCTCGGCGCTGGCGCTGTCGCTGCCGATCGGCTTTTCCAGCATCAGCCGGTGCGGTGCGGCCAGGGCGCCGCCCTTGGCCAGGCCTTCGCAGGTGGAGATGTACAGGCCCGGCGGGATCGCCAGGTAGCTCACGCACTTGCGGTCGACCAGGTCATGGACCGATTCGGCCACGGACTCGGGATTGCGCAGATCCACCGAACGGTAGTCGATGCGCTGCAGCAGCGAGTGGATGTCGTCCTGGCTGGCCATGGGCATGGCCTGCTGCAGGCGCGGGCGCAGGATCTCGCGGAAGGCCTCGGTATCGTGCGGCGACAGCGCCAGCGCACGGACCTTGAAGTCTTCGGGGAGCAGGCCGTCGCCCAGCAATCGCAGCAGCGAGGGGAACAGATAGCGCTGGGCCAGGTCACCTGTGGCGCCAAACAGGAAGAGGGTGTCGTGCATCGCTCGAGTTTCAGATCCGGGTGACATCGTTGTCAATCGCTTCTCGTCTATGTTCTCGGGGGTCGGGCGGGGTCCGTTGTCTGCTTGTTGCAGGTGCAGCACGCCCCATGGATTCCGCCCGGCATGATGGCCTGCCGACCGGGTGTCGTGGGAGATATCGCATCCTCCCCGGCATCCCGATCACGGCCGACCATCGGATAGTGCCACGTGAAAACGTTTACATGGCAGAATGCGCAGACTGTATTCGATTGCAGTGGTCGCCGTCATGCGGCACCACGCCATCGACCTGCCATCGGGAGGGCCGAAGGCAGTTCCGCATAACAGCCCGGAGACCGGGCGGACTGGAATGGTGATATGGCAAAAGTGCAGTTGCAGGGCGTTCGCAAGGTCTACGACAACGGTCAGGTGGCCGTGCAGGGCGCGACCTTCGAAGTGGCCGATGGTGAATTGATGGTGCTGGTGGGGCCGTCGGGGTGTGGCAAGTCCACACTGCTGCGCATGGTCGCCGGCCTGGAGGAGATCAGTGGCGGCACGCTGACCATCGGCGAGCGCGTGGTCAACGACGTGGCGCCGAAGGATCGTGACATCGCCATGGTGTTCCAGAGCTACGCGCTCTACCCGCACATGACCGTGGCCGAGAACCTGGCCTTCGGCCTGAAGCTGCGCGGCCACGACAAGGCGACGATCAGCAAGCGGGTCAGCGAGGCGGCCGAAACGCTGGGTCTGACCGACATGCTCGACAAGCTCCCCAAGGCGATGTCCGGCGGCCAGCGCCAGCGCGTCGCGCTGGGCCGCGCCCTGGTGCGTGAGCCGGCGGTGTTCCTGCTGGATGAGCCGCTCTCCAACCTGGATGCGAAGCTGCGCCACAGCGTGCGTACGGAAATCGCGCAGCTGCACCGCAAGCTCGGCACCACGATGATCTACGTGACCCACGATCAGGTGGAAGCGATGACCCTGGGCCAGCGCATCGTGGTGCTCAAGGACGGCGTGATCCAGCAGATCGATACCCCGATGGCGCTGTATGACCGTCCGGCCAACCTGTTCGTGGCCGGCTTCCTCGGCAGCCCGGCGATGAACGTGCTGCGCGGCACCCTGCAGCGCACCGACAGTGGCTATGCCGTGCAGGACACCGGGCTGACCGCGCCGCTGGGCCAGGCCCGGATCGATCAGGCGTGGGTCGGCAAGGCGATCGCCGTGGGCGTGCGCCCGGAGCATCTGCAGCCGGCCGCCGCCGGGGATGCGACCGCGTTCGAGGCGATGATCGATGGCATCGAGCCGGTCGGCAACGAGATCTTCGTCAACATGACCAGTGGCGGCCAGCCGTTGGTGATGCGCGTGGCGCCGCAGGCGTTGCCCTCGGTGGGCGAGCCGATCCGTGTGGCGATCCACCCGCAGGGCCTGCATTTCTTCGATGCAGAGACCGGCGAGCGGTTGAACGACGCGTAACACGCGGCCGGGTTACGGGGTTGCCGGCCAGCGGCCGGCACTACCCGTGCCCGAATCCGGCAGTGCCACCAGATCCGGCAGTGCCACCAGATCCGGCAGTGCCACGAGATCCGGCAGTGCCACCAGATCCGGTAGTGCCGGCCGCTGGCCGGCTCCCCGTACACCCATCAACGTTCATGGCGTGCCGCATCGATCAACGGTCGATGCCTACCGGGTCTACCGCGCCAGACCGTCCAGCAAGGGCAGGTGAGCGGCCTGGACCCCGCCGACGCTCAACGGCTCCGGCGCGATCTCCAGCGGCAGTACCGCCAGGGCCAGGTCACCGGCCACCGACGCGACCGTGCCGATCGCCGCCTCGTTCTGATGTACCTGCGTGCCGCTGGTCGTGCCCTCCACGACCCGCAGCAGCTGCAGGGCGCGCTTGGCCTTGCCCAGGAAATGGGTGCGGGCCACGATTTCCTGGCCCGGGTAGCAGCCCTTCTTGACGCTGTACCCGTTCAGGCGGTCCAGCCCCAACTGCTGTGGCGTCCACTGCTCGCGCTGATCGGCGTCCAGTCGCGGCAGCCCGTAGCGCAGGT
Source organism: Stenotrophomonas sp. (assembly GCA_003484865.1). Lineage (GTDB taxonomy): Bacteria > Pseudomonadota > Gammaproteobacteria > Xanthomonadales > Xanthomonadaceae > Stenotrophomonas. The sequence continues at coordinate 19,453 of DMZT01000219.1, read as the reverse complement.
CGGACTGGCGCCAGGCCAGCGCGATATCCGCACTGTCGGCCGCAGCGGCCACGGCATCGGCCGCGCCGATCCGCAGGCTGCGCGGAAGCACATCGCTGCCGAGGTCCAGTTCGAGGTTTTCGCCGGCAAGTTGCGCAATCGCGGCCCCGGAGGCCGCTTCCGGCGCGGTGAAGCTCGCCACCACGGCCAGGTCGTTGCGCACCTCGATCCGGACCTTGCGGCGGAATACAAAACGCTGCAACTGCGACGCAATCGCATCGGCGTCGCCGTCGGCGAGCAGCAGCACGATGCGCTCCTCCTCCAGCCGCAACAGCTGGAACACAGCAATGGTGCGGCCCTTGGCCGTCAGCCAGGCACTCCACTGCCAATGCCGCAGGGGCAGGGCGGTGACATCGCTGGAGAATTGGGCATGGGCAAAGGCGGCCGCATCGGCACCGCTGAGACTGAGCAGCTGGTGACCGGAAAGGCGCGAAAAGCCGGCGAAATCGGAGGGCAGGTTGTCAGGCACGTGAACGGGGTCTAAAATTTGTGCGTTGCGAGAACACCCATGATAGGCCAAACAACCCCCACTCCAGATTCTGAAGCTGAAGGCACGCTGGTACCGGAGGAGCAACCGCTCCCCGCGACGCCGGCAGTGCCTTTGGAAATCGGCGGCCGCGGCGGACTTGATCCGGTGCGGTACGGAGATTGGGAAAAAAACGGACGCTGCATCGATTTTTGATCAGCATTGAGCCAACGCGGCATTGCGCCGCCCAGCCGAGATAACGAGCCCAGCGAATGGCCGCCAGAGAACGTCCCCTTTCCCCGCACCTTCAGGTGTATCGCTGGCAGATTCAGATGGCCACCTCGATCCTGCATCGAGCGACCGGCATCTTTCTGTCTGTTGGAGCCCTGATCATTGCCGGCGGCCTGCTCGCCCTGATGATGGGTCCTGAATCCTGGAACTGCTTCACCGGCCAGGCCGGTAGCTGGTACGGCAAGCTCTTCCTGTTCGCCTGGACCTGGTCCTTCGCCTACCACCTGTGCAATGGCATCCGCCATATCGTGCAGGACTTCGCGATCGGCTTCTCCATCCCCGCCTTCGTGCGCAGCAGCTGGGTCTCGGTGTTCGCCAGCCTGGTGATCACCGCCCTGATCTGGGCCTATGTCTTCATGGGAGCGGCCGCATGAACAAGTACCGTACCCCGCTGAAGAACGTGCGTGGCCTGGGCGCCGCCAAGACCGGCACCGAGCACTTCGTGATGCAGCGCCTGACCGCCACCGCGCTGGTCGGCCTGAGCATCTGGTTCCTGGTGTTCGTGCTGAGCCTGATCGGCGCCGATTACGTGACCGCCACCGACGCGGTGTCCAAGCCGTGGAACGCGGTGCTGCTGGTCGGCTTCCTCGTCGCGATGTTCTGGCATGCCCAGCTCGGCCTGCAGGTCGTGCTGGAAGACTACATCCACAATTCGCTGCTGGCCCTGGCGCTGCAGACCACGGTGAAGTTCATCGCCGTGCTCGGCGGGATCGTCAGTGTTTTTGCGGTCGCCCGCATCGCGCTCGGCGTCGCCTGAGTCCAGGCACCAAGACAGGAATCCAGATTAGATGTCCGCTTACAAGATTACGGAACACAAGTACGACATGGTCGTGGTCGGCGCCGGCGGTGCTGGCCTGCGCGCCACGTTCGGTCTTGCCGCCAAGGGCCTGCAGACGGTCTGCCTGACCAAGGTCTTCCCGACCCGTTCGCACACCGTGGCCGCGCAGGGCGGTATTTCCGCCGCGCTGGGCAACATGGGTGAAGACGACTGGCGCTACCACTTCTTCGACACCATCAAGGGCTCGGATTGGCTGGGTGACCAGGACGCCATCGAGTACATGTGCCGCGAAGCGATCCCGGCCATCATCGAACTGGAACACTATGGTGTGCCGTTCAGCCGTACCGAAGAAGGCAAGATCTACCAGCGCCCGTTCGGCGGCATGACCACCAAGTACGGCGAAGGCCCGTCCGCGCAGCGCACCTGCGCCGCGGCCGACCGTACCGGCCACGCCATGCTGCACACGCTGTACCAGCAGTCGCTGGCGCACAACGCGCGCTTCATGATCGAGTACTTCGCGCTCGACCTGATCTTCGATGACGAAGGCGTCTGCCGCGGCGTGCTCGCGCTGGACATGGCCGACGGCTCGCTGCACCTGTTCCGCGCCCATGGCGTGGTGCTGGCCACCGGCGGCTACGGCCGCGCCTACTTCAGCGCCACCTCGGCCCACACCTGCACCGGCGACGGCGGCGGTCTGGTCATGCGTGCCGGCCTGCCGATGCAGGACATGGAGTTCGTGCAGTTCCACCCGACCGGTATCTACGGCGCGGGCTGCCTGATCACCGAAGGCGTGCGTGGCGAAGGCGGCATCCTGCGCAACAGCAACGGCGAGCGCTTCATGGAGCGCTATGCACCGCACTACAAGGATCTGGCCTCGCGCGACGTGGTGTCGCGCTCGATGACCATCGAGATCCGCGAAGGCCGCGGCGTCGGCGAGCACAAGGATCACATCCTGCTCGACCTGACCCACCTCGGCCCGGGCGTGATCGACGACAAGCTGCCGGGCATTGCCGAAAGCGCCCGCATCTTCGCCGGCGTGGACGTGCACAAGCAGCCGATCCCGGTCATCCCGACCGTGCACTACAACATGGGCGGCATCCCGACCAACTACCACGGCGAAGTCGTGCGCAAGGTCGGCGACAACCCCGATGCGGTCGTGCCGGGCCTGTACGCCATCGGCGAAGCGGCCTGCGTGTCCGTGCACGGCGCCAACCGCCTGGGCTCGAACTCGCTGCTGGATCTGGTCGTGTTCGGCCGTGCGGTGGCCAACCGCTGCGCCGACACCATCAAGTCCGGGGCACCGCACAAGACCCTGCCGTCCGATGCCTGCGACAAGGCCCTGGGCCTGCTCGACAAGCTGCGTTACGCCAACGGCGACACCCCGACCTCGGTCATCCGCGATCGCATGCAGCGCACCATGCAGAACGACGCGGCGGTGTTCCGTACCAGCAAGACGCTGGAAGAGGGCTGCACCAAGATGGCCGAGATCTTCGACTCCTTCCAGGACGTCAAGGTCTCCGACCGTTCGCTGGTGTGGAACTCGGACCTGATCGAAACCTACGAGCTGAACAACCTGCTGCTCAACGCGGTGGCGACGATCAACTCGGCCGAACAGCGCAAGGAAAGCCGCGGCGCGCATGCGCATGAGGACTTCCCGGACCGCGACGACGTCAACTGGCAGAAGCACACGCTGGTCAACGTCGACGAGAACGGCAAGTGCGAGTTCGACTACCGTCCGGTCCACATGTACACGCTGAGCAAGGACGTGGACGTCGTCCCGCCCAAGCCGCGCGTTTACTAAGAGACCTGCGGCATGACCTCCGTCCACGCAGCGCTCGCCACCGCCACCTCCCGCACGGGTGGGGTGGTGCGTGCGCCGCGGGCCGGTGGTGTCGACTTCCTCATCTTCCGTGCTACCCGCGCCTGCTCTGCAGCGCGAGCCGCCTGAGCCAACGAGAACAGCCATGGCCGAGTTTTCCCTCCCCAAGAATTCCAAGATCGGAAAGGGCAAGCACTTCCCCGCCCAGACCGGTGCGAAGAACACCCGCACCTTCAAGATCTACCGCTGGAGTCCCGACGACGACAGCAATCCGCGCACCGATACGTATGAGATCGATCTGGACGCCTGCGGCCCGATGGTCCTGGACGCGCTGATCAAGATCAAGAACGAGATCGATCCGACCCTGACCTTCCGCCGTTCGTGCCGCGAGGGCATCTGCGGTTCGTGCGCGATGAACATCGACGGCACCAACACGCTGGCCTGCACCCGCGCGATCGCCGATTGCGGCAAGGCTGAAGTGCCGATCTACCCGCTGCCGCACATGAGCGTGGTCAAGGATCTGGTGCCGGACCTGACCCACTTCTACGCGCAGTACGCCTCGATCAAGCCGTGGATCCGTACCCAGACCCCGCCGCCGCCGGATCGTGAGCGCCTGCAGTCGCCGGAAGACCGCAAGAAGCTCGATGGCCTGTACGAGTGCATCCTGTGCGCCTGCTGCTCGACCAGCTGCCCGAGCTACTGGTGGAACGGCGAGCGTTACCTGGGCCCGGCCATCCTGCTGCAGGCCTACCGCTGGATCATCGACTCGCGCGATGAAGACACCGGTGCGCGCCTGGACGAGCTGGAAGACCCGTTCAAGCTGTACCGCTGCCACACCATCATGAACTGCTCGCGGACCTGCCCGAAGGGCCTGAACCCGGCGCTGGCCATTGCCGAGATCAAGAAGCTGATGATGGCGCGCCGCGCCTGATCCACGTATGTCCTGTAGAGCCACGCCATGCGTGGCTTCGCAGAAAAAGATCGAAACAGTAGAGCCACGCCATGCGTGGCTTTGCAGAAAAAGATCGAAACGGTAGAGCCACGCCATGCGTGGCTTTGCCTTATCTGGAAACGCAGAAAATGGACGAAGCAACTGAACTGAAAAAGCTGCGCTGGCGTTGCCGCCGCGGCATGCGCGAGCTGGACCAGCTGTTCGGCCGTTATCTGGACCGTTGCTGGCTGCAGGCACCGACAGACGAGCGCGAGGTTTTCCTGTTCCTGCTCGAGAGCGAGGACGATAAGTTGTGGCGCTGGTTCATGGGTTACGAGGAGTGCCCGCATGCAGCGCCCGCCGCCCTCATCGCCCGGATCCGCGCCCTTCCAGCGTGAGTGGTATCCCTCGCGCTGGCAGTGCCGCGCGCTGATCGCCATGGGCGCTGTGATGCCCTGGGCAGTGTGGGCGACCGATCTGCCCGCGCCGTGGGGCGTGCCGCTGGGCATGGTGGCGATGGCCGGCACCTGGTGGGAGGCGTGGCGATATGCGCGCCGCCCGGGCTGCGTCTTCGTGATTCCGGCGGACGAAGACCCGGTGCAGGTGGATGGCGAGCCGGTCGAGGCGCTGCAGATGCGGTGCCGCGGCCCGCTGGTGCAGCTGGGGTGGCGCCAGGACGGCCGCCGCCATTGGCGCCTGTTCTGGCCCGATACCCTTCCCCCGGGGCAGGCACGTGAACTGCGACTAGCCGTCCGGGCACACTGCATTTCCCGTTCACCCCCTGCAGTGGCACCATAGCCTGAATTGTCCGGCGTACCTGCATGTTCAAACCCATACCTGTCTCGATTGGCCTGCGCTACCTGCGCGCCAAACGCCGCAACGGCTTCATCTCCTTCATCTCCATGGCCTCGATCCTCGGCATTGCCCTGGGCGTGACCGTGCTGATCACCACGCTGGCGGTCATGAGCGGTTTCCAGAAGGAAATCCGCGATCGCCTGCTGCAGATGACCGCGCATACCACCATCACCACCGACGGCGCCCCGATGGCCGATTGGGCGCATGCGGTGGAGGTGGCCAAGAAAGATCCGCGGGTTGCCGGCGCGGCGCCGTACATCGAAATCCAGGCCATGCTCAGCGGTCCCCGCGTGCAGGGCGCCATCGTGCAGGGCATCGACCCGGCGCTGGAGCCGAACGTCTCGGTGATCAACCAGAAGGTCAAGAAAGGCAGCTTCGACAGCCTGACCGCGGGCAGCTACAACCTGCTGGTCGGCCAGGAACTGGCGATCTACCTCGGTGTCGGCGTCGGCGATACCGTGCTGGTCACGTTGGCCGAAGTGCAGGGCACGCCGATCGGCGCGATCCCGCGCATGAAACGCTTCACCGTGAGCGGCATCTTCGAAGCCGGTTACAACGAGGTCGACCGCGGCGTGGCCTACGCCAACATGGCCGATCTGGAAAAAGTACTGCGCATCGATGGCGTCACCGGTGTGCGCCTGAAACTGCATGACATGGACAAGGCGCTGGATGTCGGCGTCGATCTGGCCCACAACCTGACCGGTGCCTACCGGGTCAGCGACTGGACCCAGCAGAACGCCAACCTCTACCACTCGCTGCGCATGGAGAAGGTGGTGATGGGCATCCTGCTCTCGCTGATCATCGCCATGGGCGCGTTCAACCTGGTCTCCTCGCAGGTGATGCTGGTCACCGACAAGCAGGCCGACATCGCGATCCTGCGCACCCTGGGCCTGACCCCGGGCGGCGTCATGCAGGTGTTCATGGTGCAGGGCTCGCTGATCGGCATCTTCGGTACCGTGCTCGGCGTGATCGGTGGCATCACCCTGACCTTGAACCTGGAGCGCATCCTCGGCGCGATCGAGACGCTGTTCAACGTCAAGCTGCTGCCGGAGGACGTTTACTACATCACCGGCCTGCCGACCGACATGCAGACCCCGGACATCATCGTGATCACCGCCGTGGCGCTGGTCATGAGCTTCCTTGCCACCCTGTATCCCGCCTGGCGCGCGGCACGTACCCAGCCGGCGGAGGCCCTGCGTTATGAATGAAGCACTCACCCTGGGCCAGGAAGTCATCCGCGCCGAAGCGCTGGCCAAGACCTATGCCGAAGGCCGCATGCAGACCCCCGTGTTCAACGGGCTGGACCTGCGCGTGGCGGCCGGCGAGACCGTGGCCATCATCGGCGCTTCCGGCGCCGGCAAAAGCACCCTGCTGCATCTGCTCGGTGGCCTGGATACGCCGACGGCGGGCGAGGTCTACGTGGCCGGCCAGCGCATGTCCGGCCTGTCCGACAGCCAGCGCGGCCAACTGCGCAACCGCGCGCTCGGCTTCGTCTACCAGTTCCATCACCTGCTGCCCGAATTCACCGCGCTGGAAAACGTGATGATGCCGGTGCTGCTGGGTGGCGAAGAAGTGGTCGACGCGCGCACCCGTGCGCAGGCGCTGCTGGAATCGGTCGGCCTGGGCCATCGCCTGGACCACAAGCCGGGCGAGCTGTCCGGCGGTGAACGCCAGCGTGCGGCCGTCGCCCGCGCCTTGGTCAACCGCCCGGCCTGCGTGCTCGGTGATGAGCCGACCGGCAACCTGGATGACAAGACCGCTGCGACCGTGTTCGAGCTGATGCTCGAGCTCAACCGCGCGCACCACACCAGCCTGGTGCTGGTGACCCACGACCGCTCCCTGGCGCGCAAGCTGGACCGCGTGCTGGAGTTGCGCGAAGGGCGGCTGCACAGCCTGGCGCACAGCGAGGTCTGAGCAGGCAGCAGCGCCTGCCTGGGCGCTGAACACCCGGCGGGTTCCTCTCGCCGGGACCACGCCGGGCGGCGCATGATCGGCGCACAGTCCCCAGCAGGAGGCGTCATGAAGCAGACCCTTGCCATCGCGGCCCTGTGCCTTGGGCTGGCCGCGTGCGCCAGTACCGGCCGCCTATCCACCGCGCAGAAGCTCGATCTCTACCGCGCCCACGCCGGGCCGCCGCAGCAGGACATGCCGCTGTACGGCTCGCTGTCGGGCTGGACGGCTCTCGGCGACAGTGCGCTGGCGGTCTGGACGCGCCCGAGCGAGGGCTATCTGCTGGATCTGGCCGGACCGTGCCAGGGGTTGGACTACGCCTCGGCGATCGGCCTGACCAGCCGGATCGGGCGCGTTTCGTCACGCTTTGACAAGGTGCTGGTGCGCGACCCGACGGCCGGCCCGGTGAATCTGCCGTGCTTCATCAGCAGCATCCGCAAGCTGGATACCAAGGCGTTGCGGGCGTCCGAGCAGGAGCTGCGCCAGGCGCAGGTGCAGGAGCGCGAAGAAGGCCAGCAGGCGCCGACCCCGTAGTGCCGGCCGCTGGCCGGCCAAGGCATACCGACGAGGGCACCGCGATCCCGCGATCGCCACAACCTCGCGGTCGCCACATCCTCGCGGTAGATACCGACCGTGGGTCGGCGGTAGATACCGACCGTGGGTCGGTATCACCGGCGATCAGGCCTCCGGTACGAACCCGGCCGGCTTCTCCGCGCCACCGCTGAACAGGTATTTCACCAGCTCTTCTTCCAGGAACGCGCGGTGCTTGGGATCGCGCGGCGACAGCCGGTTTTCATTGATCAGCATGGTCTGGTGCGCCAGCCACGCGGCCCACGCCGGCTTGCCGATGTGGTTGAAGATGCGCTGGCCCAGTTCGCCGGGGTAGGGCACGAAGTCCAGGCCTTCGGCGTCGCGTTGTTCGTACTGGCAGAAAACGGTGCGGGGCATAGCGTTACTCGTTGTCTTGGGATGTTGCTGCGCGCCGCATTGTACGGCGCTTGGGCTGAGCGGGCGGTGCACCCGTTTCCAGCAGCTTGCGGATCGGCGCGGGCAGGCCGAGCGTGGCCAGTTCCTCGGCGGCGACCCAGCGCCGCCCTGCATCGTTGCCGCGCGCGCCCTGTACGGTTGCCACCAGCACCTGCAGATGCAACCGGTAGTGGCTGAAGGTGTGTTCCAGCAGCGGCAGCGGCTCGGCGTCGTCCAGCGAGCCGTCGATGTGCGCGTCGAACCAGTCCTGCAGGGCGATCCCGCTGTCGGCCTGGGGCAGGGTCCATAGCTGCGCCCAGATGCCGGTGTCCGGCCGTTTCTGCAGTAGTACGCGGCCGCGTGCATCGCGCAGCAGCAACGCTACCGCCTCGCGCTCAGGCAGGGTCTTGCCCGGTTTGGGCGTCGGCAGCTGATCGGTGCGGCCTTCACGACGGGCAACGCAGGTCGCCTGCAGCGGACAGATCACGCAGGCGGGCCTGCTGCGGCTGCAGACGCTGGCGCCCAGGTCCATCTGCGCCTGGGTGTAATCGACCATGCGCGTGCCAGGCACCTGCGCTGCGTGCGCCTCGGCGACCGCCCACAGCTGCTTTTCGATCGCCGGCAGGCCGGGAAAGCCCTCGATGCCGTGATAGCGGGTCAGTACGCGCTTGACGTTGCCATCGAGAATCGCGAACCGGTCATTCCAGGCCTGGCTGAGGATCGCGCCCGCAGTGCTGCGGCCGATGCCCGGCAGCGCATGCAGTGCATCGAAATCACGCGGCAGCTCGCCGCCATGCAGGTCCACGCAGCGCTGCGCGGCGGCATGCAGGTTGCGTGCACGGGCGTAGTACCCCAATCCCGCCCACTGCGCCATCACCGCGTCATTGCTGGCGGCGGCCAGGTCGGGCAGGGTCGGGAACGCCGCGAGGAACTTCAGGAAGTACGGGATGACCGTGCTGACCTGGGTCTGCTGCAGCATGATCTCCGACAGCCACACCCGGTACGGCGAGCGCGGGTGCTGCCACGGCAGGTCATGCCGGCCGTGATCGTCGAACCAGTGCAGCAGCCGCGAGACGAAGACATCGTCGGTCGGCAATACGGCGCTGGCGGGAGGCTGGCGGGTCATGCAGATTCCGGAGAAGGACGGGAGCCACGCCATGCGTGGCTGCATCGGCAGCCGGGGAGACCGGTCACGGAGGTGAAGCAGCCACCCATGGGGTGGCTCTACAAGTGAAGCCGCTGCCTGGCCCGGCGGTGATCAGGCGCCGAGTGCTTCGGGCAGCAGGGCGTCTACAAAGGCTTCCGGGTCGAACACGCGCAGGTCTTCCGGGCGCTCGCCGATGCCGCAGAAGCGGATCGGAATGCCGAACTCGCGGGCGAGCGCGAACACCACGCCGCCCTTGGCGGTGCCGTCCAGCTTGGTCACCACCAGGCCGGTCACGTTGACCGCCGCGTGGAACTGGCGCAGCTGCGAGAGCGCGTTCTGGCCGGTGGTGCCATCGATGACCATCAGCACTTCATGCGGCGCATTGGCATCGATCTTGCCGAGCACGCGGCGGATCTTGCCGAGCTCGTTCATCAGGCCGGCCTGGGTATGCAGGCGGCCGGCGGTATCGGCGATCAGCACCTCGGTGCCGCGTGCCTTGCCGGCCTGCAGTGCATCGAAGGCGACCGAGGCCGCATCGGCGTTCTGACCCTGCGCGACCACGGCCACGCCGTTGCGTTCGCCCCAGGCCTGCAACTGCGCGACGGCAGCGGCACGGAAGGTATCGCCGGCGGCCAGCATCAGGCTGTGGCCGTCGTCCTTGAAGCGCTTGGCCAGCTTGCCGATGGTGGTGGTCTTGCCGACGCCGTTGACGCCGACGGTGAGCACCACGAACGGCTTGGCGGTGCGGTCGATGACCAGCGGCCTGGCGACCGGCTGCAGGATCGCGATCAGCTCGCCGCGCAGCGCGGTGAGCAGCGCATTGGCATCGGTGAACTCGCGCGCCTTCATCCGCTTGCGCAGGCCTTCGACCAGCGCCGTGGTCGCGCCGACGCCGACATCGGCGGTGATCAGCGCGGTTTCCAGTTCGTCGAGCAGGTCGTCATCGAGCTTGGGATTGCGCGAGAACAGGCCGCCGAAACTGCGTGCGATCACGCTGTTGCGCAGGCGCTCGCGCCAGCCGCTCTTGCCGGCAGCGGCGGGGGCCATGTCCTGGGAGGTCGGTCGCTCGGTCACGATGGTCGGGGCGACCGGGGCAACCGTAGTGAGCGGAGCTGGAACAGCCGACGGCGCAACGACGGCCGGCGCCGGGTTGCTCACGGGAGCGGCCGGAACTGGGGTGGGCGCGGCGGGCGCGACACGGGCCTCCAGCGGCGGCTCTTGAACCGGTGCAGCTACCGTCGGGGCAGGGGAGATAGGCTCCTGAACAACTGGCGCGGCCACCGCGGGTGCAGGGGCTGCCGGCGCCGGGGTCACCGGGGCAGGCACCACAGGTGCAGCCACCACGGGCGCGGGAATGACCGGCGCGGGAACCACTGGGGTCGGCGCGATCACGCGCTCCACCGGCGCGGCTGGCTCGGGAGCGGGAACAGGGGTTTCCACCACGGGCGGCAGCGGCGCAGGCGCCGGCGGTGCAGCAGGCTCGGTCCTGGCCTGCGGGAACGCGGCAGCCAACTCCTCGGCGGAGTAATGCTGGGTCTTGGCCGCCTCTTGCGGGGCGTCCTGGGGCTTTTTGCGACGGAAGAAGCTGAGCATTGGCAAAAGACGCTGAAATCAGAGGGCTATGCTACCACTGCGCCCCGAATGCCCATGGGCGTGCAGGTGCGGTGGGGCGGGACTCAAGTAATGGCCGATGCGGCCGTTACCGGTTGTGAAGGGCTGCGCCATGCGGGCGCGGCCGGGACCGCGAAACGGTGAACGATGAGCGTGATGTCCATTGCCAGCGCCGGCATGCGTGCCGCTTCGCTGGGCGTACAGGCGGCCGTCTCCAACGTGACGCGATTGCCGGTGGCTGATTCCACGCGGCTGGGGATCGCGCAGGCCGCAACGGCAGGGGGCGGTGTCACCGCCACCGTGGTCGCCGCACCTGACGATGCCAACGCGCCCATCGCGGATCTGCTCACCGCCAAGCAGGCTGCGCTGGCGTTTGCCGCCAACGCCACCGTGATCCGGCGTCAGGACGAGATGCTGGGCACCTTGCTCGACCGCTGGGCCTGACCCGAGCGCACGCGCTGACCGCCGCGCGGCGCCATGCACCATCAACCGCGGCGGGCGCCGACCCGTGGCCGGCACCCACCTGCAGCACGACTTACGCCGACAGCTCCAACAACAGCTTGTTGAGCCGGCGCACATACGCTGCCGGGTCCTTCAGCGTGTCGCCCGCGGCCAGCGCGGCCTGATCGAACAGCACGCGGCTCAGGTCGTCGAAGCGCGCGGCATCGCCTTCCTGATCCAGCTTGCCGATCAGCGGATGGGCAGGGTTGAACTCGAACACCGGCTTGCTGTCCGGCACCTTCTGCCCACTGGCTTCCAGGATCTGGCGCATCTGCAGGCCCAGATCCTGCTCGCCGATCGCCAGGATCGCCGGGGAGTCGGTCAGGCGGTGCGAGACGCGCACGTCGGCGACGTCATCACCCAGCGCGGTCTTGATGCGGTCCACCAGCGCCTGCTTGTCCTTGGCGACGGCTTCCTGGGCCTGCTTGTCTTCGGCGCTTTCCAGCGCGCCCAGGTCCAGGTCGCCACGGGCGACATCGACGAACGACTTGCCATCGAACTCGGTCAGGTACCCCATCAGCCATTCGTCGATGCGGTCGGTGAGCAGCAGCACTTCCACGCCCTTCTTGCGGAACACTTCCAGGTGCGGGCTGTCCTTGACCTGGGTGTGGCTGTCGCCGGTCAGGAAGTAGATCTTGTCCTGGCCCTCGATCATGCGGCCCACGTAGTCGGCCAGCGAGACGCTGGGCTCGCCACTGGCATCATGGGTGGAGGCGAAGCGCAGCAGGCCGGCGATCTTTTCGCGGTTGCCATAGTCTTCGGCCGGGCCCTCCTTGAGCACCTGGCCGAACTGCTTCCAGAAGCCGGCATAGACCTCCGGCTTGTCCTTGGCCAGCTTCTCCAGCATGTCCAGCGAGCGCTTGGTCAGCGCCGACTTCATCGAATCGATGACCGGGCCGGACTGCAGGATTTCGCGCGAGACGTTCAGCGACAGGTCGTTGGAATCCACCACGCCCTTGATGAAACGCAGGTACAGCGGCAGGAACTGCTCGGCCTGGTCCATCACGAAGACGCGCTGCACGTACAGCTTCAGGCCCTTGGGTGCGTCGCGGTGGTACAGATCGAACGGCGCATGGCCGGGGACGTACAGCAGCGAGGTGTACTCGAGCTTGCCTTCGACCTTGTTGTGGCTCCACGCCAGCGGATCCTGATGGTCGTGCGCGGCGTGCTTGTAGAACTCCTGGTACTCGGCGTCGCTGATCTCGGTCCGCGGGCGCGTCCACAGGGCGCTGGCACGGTTGACGGTCTCCCATTCAACCTCGGCCGGGGCGTCGTCGCCGTGGTGTTCCTTGACCATCTGGATCGGCAGGCCGATGTGGTCGGAGTACTTCTTGATGATGCCGCGCAGGCGCCAGCCGTCGGCGAAGTCGCGCTGGTCGTCCTTCAGGTGCAGCACGATGCGGGTGCCGCGCTCGGGCTTGTCGATGGGTTCCACGTCGAACTCGCCTTCGCCGCGCGAGGACCAGTGCACGCCCTCGCTGGCGGGCAGGCCGGCGCGACGGGAATAGACGTCGACCTGGTCGGCGACGATGAAGGCGCTGTAGAAGCCGACGCCGAACTGGCCGATCAGCTGGGAGTCCTTCTTCTGGTCGCCGGAGAGCTGGCGCAGGAAGTCGCCGGTGCCGGATTTGGCGATGGTGCCCAGGTGGGCGATCGCTTCATCCCGGCTCATGCCGATGCCGTTGTCGTCGATGGTCAGGGTGTTGGCCGTGGCATCGAAACTGACGCGGATGCGCAGGTCGCCGTCGTTTTCGAGCAGGGCCGGCTGGGTCAGCGCTTCGAAGCGCAGCTTGTCCGAGGCGTCGGCCGCGTTGGAGATGAGCTCGCGAAGGAAGATTTCCTTGTTGGAGTACAGCGAGTGGATCATCAGCTGCAGCAGCTGTTTGACTTCGGTCTGGAAGCCCAGGGTTTCTTTTTGGGTCTGCACGGTCATGGGTCGTGTTGCTCCTTGGGACATTGCCGCGCCCGGCGCGGCGGCTGGCTCAAGGGGTAGGGGTGGATTGTCCCGAATTCAAGAGTGTCGGCAGCTTCGGGGGCTGAATCGCAAGCAGGAGCGCGGCGCCTGCATGTCCGTGTAGGAGGGCGGCGGGTACGGGGGGCCGGGGCGCGGCGTGAACCCATCCATGGGGCCTCGTGGGCAGCATCCATGCTGCCCAACGGTCCCGGCCCCCCGTACCCGCCACCCTCTACAAGGTGGGTCGGACGTGCGACAGGTAGAGCCACGCCATGCGTGGCTGCATTTCATTCCAGCATCGGGATGCCTGGCAGAGACAGCGACCGGACCGCCTAGAATGTCGTCCTGAACCGCCTGCCATCCGTGCCCATGACTCTCTTCCGACCGTTCGCCCATCCCGCTTCCATCTGTCTCCGGAGCTACGCATGAAGCCGCGTCAGCCGGCGGGTGCCGTGGGCCAGGTGCGGATCATCGGGGGCAAGTGGCGCAATACGAAGCTGCCGGTGCCGCTGTCACCGGGGCTGCGGCCCAGCAGTGACCGGGTGCGGGAGACGCTGTTCAATTGGCTGATGCCGCGGCTGGGTGGGGCGCGGGTGCTGGATCTGTTCGCCGGCAGCGGGGCGCTGGGTCTGGAGGCGGTGTCGCGAGGGGCGGCGCAGGCGACGCTGGTGGAGCGCGATGTCGCATTGTCCCGCCAGTTGCGCGAGTCGGTCGCCAAGTTGGGCGCGCAGGAGCAGATCGCGGTGGTACAGGCCGATGCGCTGCAGTGGCTGCGTCAGCCGGCCGGAGCGCTGGCGGATATCGTGTTCATCGATCCGCCGTTCGCCGATGGGCTGTGGGAGGCGGTGATCACCGGGCTGCCGTCACATCTGGCCGCCGATGCCTGGCTGTACGTGGAGTCTCCGGCCGATCAGGCGCCGAGGATGCCCGCGCCGTGGCTGCTGCACCGCGAGGGGGGGACCCGGGAGGTGCGTTTTGCCCTGTATCGCCGCGCCACTGCTACACTTTCACCAGACCAACACGCGTAGCTGACGTATGACCGTGGCCAACCGCCGCATTGCCGTGTACCCGGGCACCTTCGATCCGATCACCAACGGTCACATCGATCTGGTGAACCGCGCTGCGCCCCTGTTCGAGAAGGTGGTGGTGGGCGTGGCGCAGAGTCCGTCCAAGGGGCCGACCCTGCCGCTGGAGCAGCGCGTGCAGCTGGCCCGCGATGCGCTGGGCCACAACCGCAACGTGGAAGTGCGTGGTTTCGATACCCTGCTGGCGCATTTCGTGCGCTCGGTGCAGGGCGGCATCCTGCTGCGCGGCCTGCGCGCGGTGTCCGATTTCGAATACGAATTCCAGATGGCGAGCATGAACCGCCATCTGATCCCGGAGGTCGAGACGCTGTTCCTGACCCCGGCCGAGCAACACAGCTTCATTTCGTCTTCGCTGGTCCGCGAGATCGCCCGTCTGGGCGGCGACGTGTCCGGCTTCGTGCCGTCCGCTGTGCTTGAGGCGCTGCGCAAGGTCCGTGAAGCGAAGTCGGGCCAAGCGTAGTACCTGTCAGACCCATACATACCAAGAATCACCAAGGGAGGAATTCCATGAACAACACCATGCGTGCCATGTTGATCGCGTCGTTCGCGCTGGCCTTCACCGCCTGCAAGAAGGAAGAGGCCGCACCGGTCGTCGAAGCCCAGCAGGCGCTGGTCGCCCCGGCTGCCGATGACGATGCCGGCTGGAAGAAGTACCTGCAGGCCGTGGCCGTGCAGAACATGGGCAACATCAGCAACAGCCCGTACCTGTACTACCTTGCCCCGGAATCGGATCCGGAATTCGCGGCCAAGTATGAGCGTCAGGTCGAAAGCGCCACCCAGGCCGTGGGCCGTGGCGTGCAGCCGGGCAACATGCTGGCCTTCGGTTCTTCGGCCTCGGCCAAGATGGCCGACATGATCCAGGCCGTGTTCAAGGACGTCTCGCCGGACTCGATGAAGGGTGTGCGCGTGGTGTTCATCGGCAAGGCCGCCGACAACGCCCGCGTCCAGTCGATCATCCAGCCGACCGGCGCCGAGTACATCTTCGTCGAAGCCAAGTAACCCGTGCAGTGGCGGCTGCGCCTTGTGCGCGGCCCGGGTGGCGCCCGCAGGGGCGTCACCGATGATCGGCCCGCGCGCCCGCGTGGGCCGGTTCTCATCCGCCGGCGCGGGCGTGGAGTAACGCCATGTCGCTGAAAATCAATGAGCTCTGCGTCAATTGCGACGTCTGTGAGCCGGCCTGTCCCAATCAGGCCATTTCGATGGGTGAAACCATCTACGTGATCGATCCGGCCCGCTGCACCGAGTGCGTGGGGCATTTCGACGAACCCCAGTGCGTGGTCGTCTGCCCGGTCGAATGCATCGATCCCGATCCGGACATTCCGGAAACCCAGGACGCCCTGCTGGCCAAGCTGCACGGGCTGCAGCGCGATCATCCCGAATTGTATGTCACGGAGTTTCTGCCCAAATGAGAACGCTGTCGCGTCGTTGGTTGCTGCTCGTCCTGCTGGTCAGCCCGAGCGTCTGGGCTGCGGAATCCCCGCAGGTGGCGCTGGCCAAACATCCTGACGGCGCAGCCGTCGCCAGTGGCCATCACCTGGCCACCGAAGCCGGCATGGAAATCCTGGCCAAGGGCGGCAACGCATTCGATGCGGCCGTGGCCGTGTCCGCCACGCTGGCGGTGGTCGAGCCGATCAGTTCCGGCCTTGGTGGAGGCGGGTTCTTCCTGCTGCACGATGCGGCCACCGGCAAGGACGTGATGCTGGACGCGCGCGAAACCGCGCCGCAGTCCGCCACGCCCGAAGCGTTCCTGGACAAGAAAGGCGAGCTGGACCGCGACCGTTCGGTCAATGGCGCCTGGTCGGCCGGTATCCCGGGCCTGCCGGCAGCACTGGTGGAACTGTCCTCCAAGCACGGCAAGCTGCCGCTGAAGACCTCGCTGGCGCCGGCGATGCGCATCGCGCGCGATGGCTTCCCGGTGTATGCGCGCATGTCCAAGGGCTATCAGTCCCGGCGTGAGGTGATGCAGCGCTATCCCGGCACGCGCGAGGTGTATGAGCGCAACGGCAAGCCGATCGCCGAGGGCGACCTGTTCCGCCAGCCGGAACTGGCCAGGACCATGGAGCGTCTGGCCGACCAGGGCTTCGATGGTTTCTACCGGGGCGAGACCGGCAAGCTGCTGCTCAAGGGCGTGAAGCAGGCCGGCGGCCATTGGACCGCCGAGGAACTGGCCGGCTATCGGGTCAAGCTGCGCGAGCCGATCGCCTTCAAGTACCGCGACTGGACCATCACCACCGCCTCGCCGCCGTCTTCCGGCGGCATCGCGCTGGCGGCCATGCTGCAGATCCTGGAAGGCTGGGACCTGAAATCGCTCGACCAGGCCCATCGCACCCACCTGGTGGTGGAAGCCATGCGCCGCGCCTACCGCGACCGCACCTTCTTCCTGGGCGATCCGGACTTCGTGGATATCCCGCAGAAGGTGCTGACCAGCAAGGATTACGCGCAGGGCCTGCGTGCCACCATCCATCCGGAGAAGGCGACCCCGAGCGATCTGCTCTCGGGCAACCCGACCCCGCTGGAAGATGACGAGACCACGCATTTCTCGATCATCGACCGCGAGGGCAACCGCGTCGGCGCGACCCAGACCGTGAACCTGCTGTACGGCTCGGGCCTGATTCCGTCGGGTACCGGCGTGCTGCTGAACAACGAAATGGACGATTTCGCGCTGAAGCCGGGCACGCCCAATGCCTTCGGCGTGATGGGCTATGCGGCCAATGCGCCCAAGCCGGGCAAGCGCATGCTCAGCTCGATGACCCCGACCTTCATGGAGTCCGCCGACAAGGTCGTGGTGCTCGGCACGCCCGGTGGCAGCCGCATCATCACCATGGTGCTGCTGGGCATCCTCGGCTACGACGATGGCCTGACCGCCCAGCAGGTCGCTGCGTTGCCGCGCTACCACCACCAGTGGCTGCCGGACCTGATCGAGGCCGAGAGCGGCACCTTCGATGCGGGCACCATCAAACAGCTGCAGGCGATGGGCCACAGGATCGATCTGCCCGGCGACACCGCCGCGGGTGGCCGCGGCTCCAGTCATGTCTGGGGCAACCTGCAGACCGTGGAATGGGACCGCCGCAGCAATGTCCTCAGCGGTGGCAGCGACCCGCGCAATCCGGTCGGCAGCGCCGCGGTCAGCCAGGCGCACTGATTGACCGCAGAAACGAGAAACCCCGTCCCAGTGGCGGGGTTTTTTCATGGGCGATGACTAGCGAATATTTAACAGGGGCGCGACGATAATTTGCCAATGAAACTATGGTCCATCCGCGGTAACTCGCAGAAACTCGACGGCGGCGCGATGTTCGGCAATGCGCCGCGCGCGGTCTGGGAAAAATGGGCAGTGCCGGACGATCTCAACCGGATCGAACTGGCCTGCCGTGCACTGCTCGCCAGCCCACTGGCCGGCAAGACGGTGCTGTTCGAAACCGGGATCGGGGCGTTCTTCGAGCCGAAACTGCGGGACCGATACGGCGTGCAGGAGCCCAGCCATGTGCTGATCGAATCCCTGCGCGAGGCCGGGTTCGAGCACGAAGACATCGACGTGGTGGTGCTGAGCCATCTGCATTTCGATCATGCCGGCGGCCTGCTGGCACCGTGGAGCGAAGGGCGCTCGCCGGAACTGTTGTTCCCGAATGCGACCTTCCTGGTCGGGGACGAGCACTGGGCACGTGCGCTGCATCCGCATCCGCGCGACCGGGCCAGTTTCATCCCGGAACTGCCCGGCCTGCTGCAGGCCAGTGGCCGTCTGGAGATCGTCGACGGTCCATATTCCACCACCCTGGGCGACAGCGTGCGTTTCAGCTTCAGCGACGGGCACACGCCCGGCCTGATGCTGGCCGAGATCATCGGGCCGGAGACGGTGGATGGCCAGGCGCGGGGCGGCGTGGTGTTCTGTGCGGACCTGATCCCGGGCCGCTCGTGGGTGCATGTGCCGATCACCATGGGCTACGACCGCAACGCCGAACTGCTGATCGACGAGAAGCGCAGCTTCCTGGAAGACAAGCTGGCCCGCAACGTCCATCTGTTCTTCACCCACGACCCGCAGTGCGCGCTGGCGCAGGTGTCACGCGATGAAAAGGGTCGCTTCGGCACCGTGCACGAACAGGGCGAACTGAAGGCCCGCGCGCTGGCGTAACGCTACGGTTGGCCCGGCCGCGCACCGCCCGGCGCAACCGCCTGTGCAACCACACCGGTAGTGCCGACCGTCGGTCGGCACGGCACCCCCCGGCACCGGGCATCAACCCGGTGCGAGGCCAGGGCATGGCCAGGCCATGTGAAGCACCGACGGCCGTTGAGGGCCGCCGGTCAGAACGAGCGGATCAACCGACCACGCGGGTCCCGAAGATGCGGTCGCCCGCATCGCCCAGGCCCGGCAGGATGTAGCCCTTCTCGTTGAGCTGGGCATCGATGGCGGCGGTGAAGATCTCCACGTCCGGGTGCACGGCCTGCACGGCGGCGATGCCTTCCGGTGCGGCGACCAGGAAGATGCCCTTGATCCGGCGTGCGCCGGCGCGCTTGAGCATGTCGATGGTGGCGATCAGGGTGCCGCCGGT
The DNA here is from genome assembly GCA_003484865.1 of Stenotrophomonas sp. Lineage (GTDB taxonomy): Bacteria > Pseudomonadota > Gammaproteobacteria > Xanthomonadales > Xanthomonadaceae > Stenotrophomonas. The sequence continues at coordinate 516 of DMZT01000219.1, read as the reverse complement.
GGCCAGCATCGGGTCCAGGATCAGCGCGTCGCGCTCTTCCAGGCGGCCGGTCAGGCGCTCGAAGTAGGGCACCGGCTGCAGGGTTTCCTCATCGCGCTGCAGGCCGACCACGCTCACCCGCGCGGCGGGGATCAGCGAGAGCACGCCACTGAGCATGCCCAGGCCGGCGCGCAGGATCGGCACCACGGTGATCTTGGCCCCGGCAATGCGCTGCACCGTCACCGGGCCCGCCCAGCCGGCCATGGTGTGGGCTTCGGTCTCCAGGTCGGCGGTGGCCTCATAGGCCAGCAGCCCACCGAGTTCATTGGCCAGCTCGCGGAAGTCCTTGGTGCTCAGGGACGCATCGCGCATCAGGCCGATCTTGTGCTGCACCAGCGGATGGCGCACTTCGACGATTTTCATGGGGGAATCAGGGGAGAGGAGATGTCACTAGTGTGCCGCAACGCCCAACCGAAGCCAAAAGCCGAAGCCGCCATGCCCGGTAGTGCCGAGCCATGCTCGGCAGGCCCGCCAGTG
>DMZT01000221.1 GCA_003484865.1 Stenotrophomonas sp. | reverse complement strand
CACGGCCCGCGCCAGCGCGACCGCGTGCACCTGCTGCTGCGCCAGCTGCAGGCCAGTGGCGCGTGGCCGCCGGCCACTTCGCTGGCCCCGGTCTGGGAGCGGGTGCAGGCCGGCGACCTGCTGGTCGCACTGGGCGACGGTTTTGACGAGGGCGGCATCGTGCTGCTGGAACGGCTGGCCGCCGCCCGCCGCGAGGTGCTGCACCTGCAGCTATTGACGGCCGAAGAGCGCGATTTCCCGTTCACCGACGGCCACCGTTTCCGCGATCCGGAAACCGGCGACGAGCTGCTGGGCGACGGCCGTGCGATCCGTGCCGAATACCTGGCCCGTTTCGATACCGCCCAGCGCGCGTTGCAGGCGCGACTGCAGAGCAGCGGCATCGTGCATGCGACCGGCTATCTCGACCAGCCGCTGGACCAGCCGCTGCGTGCGCTGCTGGGTGCCGGAGGCGGCGCGTGAGCCTGCTGTTTCCACTCGGGCTGCTGGCACTGGCGGCCTGGCTGGTGCCGCTGCTGATCCACCTGGCACGTCGCCACCAGTACGCGCCACTCGACTTCGCCGCGCTGCGCTGGCTGCAGGCCCGGATCCGGCCGCGTCAGAAAATCCGCTTCGATGCGTGGCCGCTGCTGCTGGTGCGGCTGCTGTTGCTTGCCGCGCTGGCCTTGCTGCTGGCGCGGCCGGTGCTGCACGGTGGCGGCGCCGATACCCACGCGGTCACGGTCGTCGCCCCTGGTCTCGACGGCGCGGCGCTGCGTGGCCAGGACGCCAAAGGCGACTGGCGATGGCTGGCGCCTGGCTTCCCTGCGCTGGCCGACGGCGCCCCGGCGTCCCATCAACCACTGGCCAGCCTGCTGCGCGAGCTGGACCAGACACTGCCTGCCGGCGCACCGCTGACGGTGTACGTGCCCGACCCGATGCCCGGACTGGATGGCGAGCGTCCACGCCTGTCGCGTGCCGTGAACTGGCGGCCGATCCTCATGGCGCCGGCCAGCGCGCGTACGGCGACACTGCCTGTGCTGCAGGTCGGTGGCGATATCGCAGAAGGCGAGCAGCGCGTGCTGGCCGCGCTGCAGCGCGCCTGGTCCAACCAGGCGCTGTCGCCTGCCCGCGGTGCTGATACCGCCCCCGATGCCGGGCAGACCGGCGTGTGGCTCGCTGCTACGCCGCTGCCTGCCGCTTGGCAGACGTGGGTGCAACAGGGCGGCAGTGTGCTGGTCGCGCCCGGTGCTGCGGGGGCCGGCTGGATGCCCGTCCTGCGCGATGCAGAGGGTGCAGTGGTGCTGGAACAACGGCAGGAAGGCAGCGGTCGTCTGCTGCGCTTCAGCGCAGCGCTGTCACCGACGGCGCTGCCGGCGTTGCGCGATCCCGGCTTCCCCCGCCAATTGCTGGCGGTCATCGCGGCACCGGCCGCACCCACCCTCGCACCTGCGGCCACACAGGCACCGTTGCGTGGCGCTGCCGCACCGCTTCCCGCACCGCGTGAGCTGAGCCCCTGGCTGCTCGCGCTGATCGTGCTGCTGTTCGCGCTGGAACGGGCGATGGCGACCTCGCCGCGCCGCGGAGCAGGCGCATGAACGCTGCCATCCAGCACGCCTGGCAGCGCGCGCGTCGGCGCCAATGGTGGATCATCACCCTGCTCGCGGTGCCGGTCGCGTTGGCGATCAGCGCGGTGGCGTGGCGGCTGGCCGGCTTCAACGCGGCGACGGTGGTCCTGCTGTTGACGTTGCTGATCAGCGTCGGCGTGGCAACCTGGCGCGCACGTCGTCTGGATCGCCAATGGCTGGTCCGCCGGTTGGACGACCACCCGCTCGTGCAGGACAGTGCCGACCTGCTGTTTGCCATACCGGCGGCATTGAACCCGTTGCAGCAGCGGCAGCGCGCACATGTCGCCGCCGCCCTGCAGTCGCGCATGCCCGAACTGCGGCCGCGCTGGCCGGGCCGGTGGGTGCTGGCCTCGGTGATCACGTCGGTGGTGATGATCGCGCTTGCGCTGGGCTGGCCACGCGGCCAGAACGCGGCGCCCCTGTTCCCGGGCACGGCGGCACCGCCGGCCACACCTGCGCAACCACCACGGCTGCGTTCCGCGCGGCTGGAGATCACCGCCCCGGCCTACACCGGGCAGGCCGCGCGTGTGCAGAGCGCGCTGGACGGCAAGGTGCCGCAGGACAGCCGCCTGCACTGGTCACTGCGTTTCTCCGCGCAGCCGCAGACCGCGACCCTGCAGTTCCACGATGGCCAGCGCATCGCGCTGGCACGTGACGGCGAACAATGGACCGCGCAGTGGACCGCCACGCGTCCGGCGCTGTATCGCGTGGTCACCGAGCCTGCCCTGCGCGACACCCGCCTGTACCGGCTCGATGTGGTGCCCGATCGCCCGCCTGTGGTGCGCGTGATCGCGCCCGACCGCAGTCTCGTGCTGGGTACGCCCGGCCAACGTCAGTGGCCGCTGCAGTTCGAGGCTACCGACGACTATGGTGTGGTCGCCACCGCGCAGTTGAAGGTCACGTTGGCCCAGGGCAGCGGCGAGAACATCACCTTCCGCGAGCAGACGTTCAGCCTGACCGGCACCGGGCCGGCGACGCAGCGGCGTTTCGCGCGCACGCTGGACCTGGCCGCGCTGGGCGCCACCGAAGGCAACGACGTGATCGCGCAGCTGACCGTGCGTGACACCCACACACCCACTGCGCAGAGCGCCCAGAGCAGCAGCGTGATCCTGCGCCTGCCCAGCGCCGCGGAGATCCAGGGCACCGACATGGAGGGCATGGTCAAGAAGACGTTGCCAGCGTATTTCCGCAGCCAGCGCCAGATCATCATCGACGCCGAAGCCCTGATCAAACAGCGTCGCCAGCTGCCGGCAGAGGAATTCGTGAAGCGTTCCGATGCGATCGGCGTGGACCAGCGCATCCTGCGCCTGCGCTATGGCCAGTTCCTCGGCGAGGAAAGCGAAGGCGGGGCCAAGCCGCCGCCGACCAGCGATGCCCTGCCGACCAGTGACACACCGGCGGCCGCGCACGATGACGATCATGATCACGATGGTGAGCATGCCCAGGCGCAGGCCGGCCATGATGATCACGACCACGGCGCGCCGACCGACGGCAGCGCCCCGGTGTTCGGCAGCGCCACCGATGTGCTCTCCGAGTACGGTCATACCCACGATCACGCCGAGGCCGCGACCCTGCTCGATCCCAAGACGCGCGCCACGCTGAAGGCAGCACTGGACCAGATGTGGTCCTCGGAAGGCGAACTGCGCCAGGGCCAGCCCGAGCGTGCCCTGCCCTACGCTTACAAGGCGCTGGGCTTCATCAAGGAAGTGCAGCAGGCCGAGCGCATCTACCTGGCGCGGGTCGGCCCGGAACTGCCGCCGATCGACGAGAGCCGACGCATGAGCGGCGATCGCGCCGACCTGGCCAGCCGCACCTTGCCACTGCGTGCGCTGGAGGCACCCGACCAGGCCATCGTGCAGGTCTGGCAGCAGCTGGCCGATCCGGCCAGCGCCCCCGATCTGGACGCGCTGACCCAGTGGCTCCGACGCAATGAAGCACGCCTGCCGGACCCGCTGAGCCTGGCCGCCGCCATCGAAACACTGCGCATCACCCCCGGCTGCGCCGACTGCCATCAGGCCCTGCGCGCGCAGCTGTGGCGTGCCCTGCTGCGCCCGCTGCCGCAGGTAGCCCGGCGCAGCGCACCCGATGCCATGGGTCAGCGCTACCTGGATGCACTGGAGGCGACACCGTGAGCGACCCGCGCTGGATCCTGTTCGCGCTGCTCGCCGTGCTGCTGCTGAGCAGCGCGCGTCTGTGCTGGCAGCAGTGGCGTGGACCGGCGCGGGCAAACGGCGTGTTCGCCACCCTGCTGGTGTTGCAGGCCGTGGTGACCGTGCTGCTCTACCTGACCCTGGTGCCACCGCTGCAGCGCGTGGCCGGTGGCCAGCTGACCGTGCTGACGGGCGCGGCCGATCAGGTGCGCTGGTCGGCGGCGCCGGGCGAGACCGTGGTCGCGCTGCCGGAAGCGACGAAGGTGGCAGACGCCCTCGCAGCACCCGACCTGGCCACCGTGTTGCGCCAGCATCCGGGTCCCACCTCCCTTCGGCTGATCGGCGATGGCCTGTCGGCCCGCGATCGCGATGCCGCGCTGCCCCGTGGCGTGCGCATCGAATTGCCCAGCGCACCACAGGGCTGGATCGCACTGCAGCCGCCGCCGGTCACTGCGCCCGGTGCGGTGTTCACCGTCAGCGCGCGCGCGCAGGGCGTGTCGAAGGCACGCGCCGAGCTGGTGGACCCTGCCGGTGTGGTCATCGACAGGTCTACGCCAGATGCCGAAGGGAAGATGCAACTCAGCGGTGTGGCCCGCGTCGCCGGACAGAGCGTGTTCGGCCTGCGGCTGCTCGACGCCGAACAGCATGTGGTCGATACGCTTGCCGTTCCCGTGGACACCGCGGCCGCGGCGACGCCCCGCCTGTTGCTGCTGGCCGGTGCGCCCGGCCCGGAGCTCAAATACCTGCGCCGCTGGGCCACCGATGCCGGGCTGCGGGTGCAGGCGCAGGCCAACGCCGGCGGTGGGGTATCACTCGGCGATGCACCGATCGCGCTTACCGCTGCCACCTTGGCTGAGACCGATGTCGTGGTACTGGATGAGCGCAGCTTGGGCGGGCTGTCGGGCGCGCAACGCAGCGCGCTGCAGCAGGCGATCCGCGGCGGGCTGGGCGTGCTCGTCCGCACCAGTGGCCCGCTCGGCGATGGCGCCCGCCAGACGCTGCGCAGCTGGGGTCTGTCCGTCACCGGCGGCAACCAGGCCGCGCCCCTGTCACTGACGGCCGATGCCGACGCGGCGTTGCTGCAGGCACGTCGTGGCCCACAACGACCCGCATCGGACACCACCGCCTACATCGATGAGGCCGACACCGCCTCGCACCAGGCCGCGCTACCGGTGTTGGAGCAGCTGGGCCTGAAGATCAGCGATGTGACACCCCTGCTGCACGATGACAAGGGCATGGCAGTCGGTGGGCATCGCGCCCTCGGACGTGGCCGCATTGCACTGCTGCCCATCACCGACACCTATCGGCTTGTGCTGGCCGGCCGCGGCGATCGCCACGCCGAGCTGTGGAGCGGCGTGCTGGCCAGCGTGGCGCGCCCGCTTCCCGCCGCGGATGCGCCACGCGTAGAGACCACCACCCCTTGGGCCGGCGAGCGCGTGGCACTGTGCCAGCTCCGGGAGTCGGCACAGGTGCGCGCGCCGGATGGCACACTGATCCCGCTTCGGGTTGACCCGGCCAGTGGTGCCGAACACTGCGCCGGCTACTGGCCGAACCAGCCGGGCTGGCATCAGCTGCAGCAGGGCGAAGACCGCCACGCGTTCTACGTTTTCGATCCGGCCAGCGCGCGACCGCTGTATCGGCAGCAGCTGCGCGACGCGACGGCCCAGCGCCTGACCACCGGCGCCGCAGCAGCATCGGCTGGCGTGGTCGAGACGCCGGGCGCACGGTGGCCGTGGCTGCTCGCCTTCGTGCTGTCGGCCGGGCTGCTGTGGTGGCTGGAGCGGCGGCGGGTGGCAGCCCCTGCACGGTGATACGCCAAG
>DMZT01000222.1 GCA_003484865.1 Stenotrophomonas sp. | reverse complement strand
GCCAACACCTCGGCCGCACGCCCGAAACCGGTAGAGCCGACCGTTGGTCGGCTGCCCTTGGCGCATACCCACCGCTGACGGCAGCCGACCAACGGTCGGCTCTACCGCGGGCGTCGTTGCTCTGGCAGCCGACCAACGGTCGGCTCTACCCGGTTTGGGCGAGCCGGCCGGCACCCGTCCGGTCGGGTTACTTTGCTTTGAGCACGACCTTCGTGCTGATCGCGGTCTCGTTCGGAATGGTCTTGGTATCGGCCCAGTCGCCGCCGCCCACGCCGAAGTCCAGGCGCTTGACCGTGGCCTTGCCGGCCAGCACGGGCTGCGCGCCCGGGGTCCAGGTGAAGGTCAGGGTGACCGGCTTGCTCACGCCGCGCAGTTCCAGCGTGCCGTCGGCGGCGTACTGGTTGTTGCCCAGCGAGCGGAACTTGGTGGCGCTGTACTTGGCCTGGGCGAACTTGCCCACGTTGAAGAAGTCCGCGCCCTGCAGGGTCGAATCGCGGTCGCTGTTGCCGCTCTTGGCGCTGGCCAGCGGAATGGTCACTTCCAGCTTGGCATCGTCCAGCTTGGCCGGATCGAAGCTGATCCGCGTATCGAAGCCCGGGAAGGTGCCGGTGAACACTTCGCCGTCGTACTTGGTGGCGAATGCCAGTACCGAGCCAGGCGCCTGCACGTAATCGGCGGCCAGGACCGGGGTGGTGGCCAGCAGGCCGGCCAGGGCGGCGGCGACCGCGGCGGGGGAGGTGAGCTTGATGTTCATGGTCAATCCTTCTGGGGGGAGGCAAGCCAGCGCTGCGGGAGCATGCGCGCAAGCGTGGCATCGCGTTGGTAAAAATGGTGATAAAGCGCGGCACCGGCATGGGCCAGGACCACGGCGATGAGCAGCCAGAAGCCCCACTCATGGATGGCGTGCGAGATCTGGGTGACGCGCTCGTCCGGTGGGCTCAGCTTCGGCACGTCGACCAGGCCGAACCAGCGGAACGGGCGCAGGCCGCTGGCCGAGTCGTACAGCCAGCCCGACAGCGGAATGCCGAACATCAGCACGTACAGCAGCCAATGCGTGGCGGAGGCGATGCGCTCCTGCCAGGTCGGCGTGCCTGGGACCGGATGGGGTGCGCCGGCGTACAGGCGCCACAGCAGGCGGGTCACGACCAGCGCCAGCACGGTGATGCCGATCGATTTGTGCATGGTGTAGACCCAGAAGTACTTCGGGGTCTTGGGCAGTTCGCCCATGGTCAGCCCGACGATGCCGAGGGCGAGGATCAGCACGGCGATCAGCCAGTGCAGGGTCTGGCTGACACCGCCCCAGCGGGTCGGCGTGTTCTTGGCGGTCATGGCGTGGTCTCCTGGACCGGCTGTGGGGTATCTGAGTCGATTGGCGCGGCCGGAGTTCCCGGCGCATCGGTGGGCGCGGCATCGGCAGGATCGCCGGCGTTGCGATCACGCACGGCTTCGGCCTCGATCCGCAGCTGCACCTCATCGCCGATCATCGAGGCCCAGCCATCCACGCCGAAGGCACTGCGGCTGAGCGTGGCGGTGGCCGAGAAGCCGGCGGTACGGCGGAACGGCGGCAGTGGATGGCGCTTGAGCGCATTGAGGGTGACGGCCAGCGTGACCTCGCGGGTCACCCCCCGTACGGTGAGCTGGCCGGTAACGTTGGCGTGGGTCGGGTCGATGGGCTCGACATGCGTGGAGACGAACCGCGCCTGGGGGAAGCGCTCACCGTCGAGCAGGTTGCGCGCCAGCGTGGCGGTGTTCCATTTGTCATCGCCCAGGTCCAGCCGCTGGATCGGTACGCTGACCTCCAGGCGTGCCGTGCGCCAGTCGTCCGGGTCGAATACCAGCACGCCTTCGCTGCCGGACACGGTGCCCAGCGCATGCGAGAAGCCGGCATGCTCCACCGCGAACAGCACGCGGGTATGCACCGGATCGATGCGGTAGCTGTCGGGGGCGGCAGTGGCGAGCAGCGGGGTGGCGGCCAGCAGCAGGGAAAGTGTCAGGCGCTTGAGCACGGCGCAGCCTCCATCAGGGTCTGGGGCGATCATACGCACAGCCACGTCATCGGATGCAGCGTCATGGCTGCAACAGATCGTGGTGCGGCGGACAACAGCGCCGCCCGCCTGTGCTGTCTGGCTCGCCCAAGGCGGAAACAGCCCGTTCCATCCACGGCAGCCGACTCAGAATGCGGACACCGTCCTGATCGCTGTGTGACAATCCGCACCAACAGGGAGACCGGATCGATGAGCACGCGCCGCTGGGGTGCAGGCATCGTGCTGTTGGGGCTGTGGTTGTGCGCAGTGCCGCCAGTGTTGGAAGCCGCAGGGACATCGGCAGAAACGCCACGCTTGCGCCGTCTGGGCGCGGCCGAGGGCATGCCGTCGCGCATGGTGCTGGCGCTGGCCCAGGATCGCCAGGGCTATATCTGGGCCGGTACCGATGATGGCCTGGCCCGCGTGGACGGCGTTGGCCTGCGGGTGTGGCGGCATGATCCGGACGCGCCCGGCTCGCTGCCCGGCAACGAAGTGGAAACCCTGCTCATCGATCCACAGGACCGGGTCTGGGTGGGCAGCAATGGGGTTGGCCTGAGCATGCTCGGCCCCGACCGCAGCGCGTTCGCGCGGTTCCCCGAGCTCAACGCCGCGTGCGAGGGCCAGTTCTGGTCGCTGGCCTATGCCGCCCAATCGCTGTGGATCGGCACCAACCAGCACGGCATCTGCCGCCGCAGCGAGGACGGCACGCTGGTCAGGTACCAGGCCGCGCCGGACGATCCGCGCAGCCTGCCCGACAACACCATCTACAGTCTGTTGGCCGATCCGCAAGGGCGTGTCTGGGTAGGCACTTCCAATGGCGTTGCCCGTTGGGATGGCGATCGCTTCACCCGGATCGCGCCGGCCCTGCTCGGTGGAAAAAGCGTGTTCCGCCTCACCCGTGAGCCTGATGGCACGGTCTGGGCGGGCACCGAAGGTGGGCTGTTCCAGATCGGTGCCGATGATCAGGTCCGGCCCGCACCCTGGACGCTCAGTGCCGATGTGCGTGCGGCCACGGTCATCCATGACCGCAATGGCGGCTATTGGCTGGGCACGGCTGATGGCCTGTACCGCGGCGATGCGAGTGCGGTGCGGCTGCTCGCCGGCGACGCCGGCAGTGGCTTCCTGACCGCGCGCAGCGGCGTGCTGGACATGCTGCAGGACCACGAAGGTGGACTGTGGGTGGCGATGCTGACCCAGGGGCTGGCGTATCTGCCGCCAGACTGGAAGCGCTTCTCCAGCTGGTACCAGCTCGACGGCAAGCCATTGGACAGCGCCTATCTGCTCGGCGCGGCAGCGCTGGGCGATACGTATTACATCTCCGGTGCGCACGGTCTCTATACGCTGGATGCGCAGGGCCAGCTGCGCCAGATCGCCGACGACAAACAGATCGGAGTGGGCGCGGCGTGGTCGCTGCTGCCGCGCGAAGATGGTGCGGTGTGGATCGGACGCGCCGGTCGATTGAGCCTCTATCAACCCGCCACGCGCACGCTGCGCGAGTGGAAGATCGGTGGCGGGGCGGACGTGCGCCAACGCATCGATCTGATCCGTCAGGCGCCGAATGGCGACCTGTGGCTGTCGATCATGAACTTCGGCATCCAGCGTCGGGATGCCCAGGGCAACGTGCTGGACACCATCCGCAATGACCAGCACCGTGGGCTGACCGAGAACCCGGTTGAACAGATGGTGTTCGATCCGCGTGGGCAGCTGTGGGTGATGGGCGACAGCATGGGCTTGATGCGGTGGCGCAATGGCCGCTTCGAGCAGGTGCCGGGCGTTTCCCGCGGCAGCATCTACGATGCGGCCTGGACCGGCCCGGATGAACTGTGGCTGGCACGCCAGGGCGCGCTGGAGCGCTATCGCTGGGATGGCCTGAGCATGAGCCTGCGCGAACGTGTCGGCGCTGCCCAGGGCCTGCCTGCTGTGTCGATGGGCGGGCTGGCGCTGGGCAGGCACGGGCAGGTCTGGGCAACCACCCCGCGTGGGTTGATCTGCTGGCAGGGCGCCGAGCGTCGGCTGCGCTTGTATGGCGAACGCGATGGGCTGCCGGATGTGGAGTTCAGCAACCGCCCGCCGGTGCAGGCACGCGACGGTCGTGTCCTGGCAGTGACCGCGACCGGGTTGGTCGGCTTCGATCCGGATGCGGCGGACATGCTGTTGCCGCCATCGCAGCTGGTGATCGACAGCGTGCAGGTCCGCCGCGACGATGCCGAAGGGCAGCAGATGCTGCCGACGCAGGCACCGATCGTGCTGGGGCCGCAGGACCGCGATCTGATCGTGTCCGCGCGTCTGCTTTCATTCGCCAACCCGCACGGCAACCGCTATCGCTACCGGGTGTCCGGCTATGACCAGAACTGGGTGATGCAGGCGGCCGACGGCGAACGCCTGCTCTCGCGCCTGCCCGCCGGGCACTATCGCATCGAGGTGCAGGCCGCGACTTCGCAGGGCGCGTGGACGCCGCCCAGCACGCTGGATCTGGAGGTGCGTCCGCCATGGTGGCGCAGTGGCTGGGCGATCGTGGGCTATGCGCTGCTGGGCCTGATCGGGATCGCCGCGCTGGCGTACGTGGCACGTGCGCGCCTGCGCCGTCGCCAGCAATGGCAGCTGACGGTGCACAAACAACAGTTGGCCGAGCAGGCGTCACAGGCCAAGAGCCGGTTCCTGGCCACGCTGGGGCATGAAGTGCGCACGCCGATGACCGGTGTGCTGGGCATGAGCGAACTGCTGCTGTCCACCTCGCTGGATGACGTGCAGCGCGGCTACGCCGGCTCGATCCAGCATGCCGGCAAACACCTGCTGCGGCTGGTCAACGACGCGCTGGATCTGGCCCGCATCGAGGCTGGGCGACTGGAACTGGATCTGCGGCCGTTCGATCTGATGTCGTTGCTGGACCAGGTCGAGGCCTTGATGGAACCGATGGCCCATCACCGTGGGCTGGCCTTCGAGCGCAGCTTCAACCTGCCCGGTCCGGTGCAGGTCAGTGGCGACGAGATGCGCGTGCGCCAGATCCTGATGAACCTGCTCGGCAACGCGATCAAGTTCACCGAGCATGGCCATGTGGGCCTTGGCGTCGAGCTGCTCGACGGCGGGCGCGCGATCATCTTCGAGGTCTCCGATACGGGGCCGGGCATCAACCAGGACCAGCAGGAGCGGTTGTTCCACCGCTTCGAACAGGCCGATGGCCCTCGCACCGCATCGCGTTATGGCGGCAGCGGCCTGGGCCTGGCGATCTGCCAGGAACTGGCGGTGGCGATGGGCGGCCACATCCGGATCGACAGCCGGCTGGGCGATGGCGCCCGCTTCTCCGTTGAACTGCCGCTGCCGTGGACCGTGCAGTCGGCTGCGGCGTCGGGTGAAACCGGCCTGGAGACGCGCACGCAGCTGCCGCCCCTGCGCATCCTGCTGGTGGAGGACGATGCCACCGTGGCCGATGTGATCGCCGGGCTGCTGCGCACCCGTGGGCATGACGTGGTGCATGTGCTGCACGGCTTGGCGGCATTGTCCGAAGTCGCTGCGGGGAGCTTCGATGTCGGGTTGCTCGATCTGGATCTGCCGGCGCTGGATGGTATTGCCATTGCCGGACAGCTGCGCGCAATGGGCTATGAGCTTCCTTTGATCGCGGTGACCGCACGCTCGGATGCCTACGCCGAGCAGCAGGTGCGGGCGGCCGGATTCAACGGTTTCCTGCGCAAGCCGGTGACCGGTGACATGCTGATCGATGCGATCGTGCAGGCCCGCGCCGGGAAGTCGCCGCGACACTGATCAGCCGAGGCCCTGTGCGCATCGGTGCGATCAATGCCATTCCTCGAAGTTTCTTTTTTGATCTGAAATTTCATTGATCGGACTGTGACCGGGTCCAGATCCTGCCAGCCCTCTTCGCGTGGCTTCGACATACCGTGCTGTTCATGCCGGAGAGCAAGGTCGGGGTACGCGTGGGGGGAGGCCGATCCGCACCGATGGGCAATCGCTGGGCTGCGGTGATGCTGGGTCTCGTGCTCTGGCTGCCGGTCCCTGTTCTGGCCGGCGATCCCGTCACGGCGCCCTGGCCCCGGCCGCTGGGCCCTGCAGACGCGCTGCCGACTGCGGCGCTGCGTGCGGTCGTGGAAGACCGCGACGGCTATCTGTGGTTCGCCAGCGACGATGGACTGCTGCGCTTTGATGGTCATCGTTTCAGCGCGTGGCGAAGGGAGCAGGGGCTGCCGGATGTGGACGTGCGCGCGCTGCATCTCGATGCGCAGAACCAGCTCTGGCTGGCGACCGCCTCGCAGGGCCTGCTGACGCTGTCTGCTGATCGCCGCGTGATCCAGAGCATGCCGGGCAATGGCGCGGTGGTCCTGCCCCGCATCGGCGTCGAGCAGATCACCAGCACCCCCGACGGTGTGGTGTGGGTGGGTACCCTCGACGATGGCCTGTTCGCACGGCATCCCGACGGCCGCTGGCAACGCGTGCCGTTGCAGCTGCACGGTAGCCCCGTGCGCCGGGTGACTGCCCTGATCACCGACCATCAGGGACGGCTCTGGATCGGGACGCCGGCGGGAGCACTGCGGCGTGAGGAACATCGTTTCATCCAGGTACCGCTGCACGATGACCAGCACGTTGACGTGCACGTGCTCTGGCCCGATCCGGACGGCGGGGTGTGGGTGCGCACATCGCGGGGCGTCCACCGGTGGCGCGACGGCGCGGTGCATCGGATGCCGGAGAACACGGAGATGCCGGTGCTGCGCAGTACCGCGGGCGACCTCTGGAGCGCCGGCGCAAGCGGACTGCGACTTCACGCGCGCGGGCAGACGCCGCAGCCGGTGCCGCTGCGTGGATACTCCGGGGCCGTGATGAGCACTGCCGTGGTCAGCCAGGCGATGGAGGACCGGGTCGGCGGTCTGTGGTGGCTCGGCCGCGGCGAGGGCCTGTGGCACCTGCCGGCGCGGTGGCGCCAGTTCACGCTGCTGGCGGCCGCCCGTGACGGTTGGCCCGGACTCGATGGCGACCACGTGCTGGCCCTGGCGCCCGCCCATGGCAGGCGGGTGTGGATCGCCAGCGACCACGGGCGCCTGCAGCGCGTGGACACGGTGAGCGGGCGTAGTGACCTGGGCCTCGACTACCGCCCCGATCACCTGCGTGCGGGCACCGTGGCGATCGCCGAAGACCGTCGCGGTCAGGTATGGGTGGCCAGTGGCAACACGTTGTCGCGCTACCTGCCGGGCAGCGATGGGCGTCGTCACTGGTTGTTGGGCGTGGACGGCGATGCGGGGAGGGTCGATCTGCAGGCCTGCGGCGACGGATCGTTGTGGCTCGGCCGTGCCGACCGTATCCAGCGACGCGATGCCGACGGTGTGCTGCAGTTGTCCGCCGCGCCGCACACCCTCGGGTTGGTGCCACCGAGCCACGGCCCCCAGTTGCTGTGCGATGACAATGGCCTGTTGTGGGCAACCGACCGCAGCGGCATCAAACGCTGGCTGCCGGCACAGGGACGTTTCGCCGCCGTCGAGGGAGCGCCGCGCGGTGAAGCCGGGGCGATCGCCCGCGGCGAGGATGGCCACTACTGGATCAGCAGCCTCGGGGTACTGCGCCGCTACCGCTGGGATGGCCAGCAGCTGCGCAAGACCCACAGCTTCGGGCCCACGCACGGGTACCCGCGTCTGCTGGCACGCGCACTGGTGGTCGACGCAGCGGGCATTGCATGGGCAGGCGATGCACGTGGCCTGATCCGGGTTGACCCGCATGGCGGCGGCGTACGTCAGTTCGGCGGCGATGAGGGGCTGCCGGCCCAGGGCGTGCTGCCGCACGGTCTGGTGCGCGCCGCCGAGGGTCGGCTCGCCGCAGCGGTCAGCGAAGGCGGGCTGTTGCTGATCGATCCGGCCGGTGTCGCGGGCCCTGAACGCGCGCCGGGCCTGGTCATCCATGCGATCACCGCTCGCCGTGGCAAGGCGCAGATCACGCTGCCGGTCGGCGCCGGCCCGGTGCCGCTCACCGGCGCTGATCGGCACGTGCGCGTTGCCGCGCGGCTGCTCAGTGGCGGTGCGCCGTCGCACATGCAGTATCGGTTCCGGCTGCAGGATCACGAGGCCCAGTGGCAGGAAAGTGATGCCACCGGCCTGCGCGTGTTCGAGCGTCTGCCGGTGGGGCTGCAGACGCTGGAGGTGCAGGCCAGGCAGGCAAACGGCCGGTGGTCGCCGGTGCGCCGGGTGACATTGCAGGTGGCCCCGGCATGGTGGCAGGCGCCGCCGGAGATCGGAAGAGCG
>DMZT01000313.1 GCA_003484865.1 Stenotrophomonas sp. | reverse complement strand
TTGGCCGCGATCCTGCCCAGCGTCTCGCCCTTGCCCACCTTGTAGCTGCGGGCCGGCTTGGCCTTGGGCTTGGCGGCCGGGACGGCTACCGGCGCGGCCGGGGTCACCGCGGGCATGGCCTGCGCCTGGGCGACCGGGACCACGCTGCCCACCGCCACGTTGCCGGTGTAGCTGACCGCCGTAGGCCGCACGATCGCCGCATTGAGGTCGGCGGTGATGAGGGTGCGGGCCAGATCGGCACGCGGGCCGCTGACGCAGAACCGGTTGTACAGGCCCGCGATGCGGGTGGTCGCGTTGATGATGGTGCCGGCCGGAATCCAGCCGTCGGCCTCATAGCGCGGGTTGAGGTTGCGCAGCGCGCGCATGTAGCCGTCACGGGTACCGGTGCTGCCCAGGCAGATGGTCAGCTCGTAGATCGTGGTCGACTTGGCCAAGCGGATGGTCGCCGGCTGCGCGCTGATCTTCGGGAATTCCACGCCGTACTGCTGCGGGTGCAGATAGATCCACGCCGCGGCGATCACCATCGGCACGTAGTCCTTTGTCTCGCCCGGGAACTGGTTGTAGACGCTGTCGGTCCAGAAGCCCTGCCCCGGGTACTGGCGGAACACGCGGATGGCACGGCCCTCACCGCCGTTGTAACCGGCCAGCGACAGCTCGACACTGTTGTTGAGCTCACGCATACGTTCGTTGAGGTAGGTCGCGCTGGCCTCGGCCGCGCTGCGGGCATCAAAGCGCGTATCAAAGCCGGTGCCGTCCGGGCCGAGACCAAAGCGACGCCCGGTGGCGGGCATGAACTGCATCAGCCCGGCGGCGCCGGCACGCGAAGAGGCGTGCACGCGGCCGTTGGATTCCTTGGCCATGATCCCGAACAGCAGCGCTTCGGGCAGGCCGCGCTTTTCCCACTCCGGCCACATCACCGCACGCAGGTTCTGGTAGTTCTCGTAACTGGTGAGCAGCGCCGGGCGCATGTCGGTCAACCAGCGGCGGATGCCGGCCTGCACGGCCGGGTTGTACTCGACCATGGTGTCGAAGGCGTGCCGCTTGTCGTTGAGCAGCGCTGCAGCGCGGGCGGCTTCCGGCACATCGGCGGCCAGCGGGCCGACATGGTCCGGGTCGGCCTCCAGCAAGGTGCCGTCGGCGATGGCCGTGCCGTCCTCGCTGTCCTGCTGGCTGTCGGCGTTGCTCTTGAGCAGGCGCTTGTAGGTCGGCAGCAGGTTGCTGACCTGGCAGCCCTTCTGGGCCACACAGGCGCTGATCACATCCTCCATGTCCTCCAGCGCGGCGTCGGCCTCGTTGGTGCCTTTCGGGTCGGCATTGTTCACCAGCACCAGCGCCGCGTTGTAGCGCTTTTCGGCGGCTGTCATGCGCTGGTCGAGCGCCTCCACCTTGGCCTTGTCGCGGGCGGAGACGCGCTGGGCATGGGCCTCGGGGACGATCGACAGCATCGCGGCAACGGCCAACAGCGGCCAACCACGGACAAGCAAGACAGGAACGGGCATTTTTGGCACTGTGTGCGAACGATGGGGCAGAGTAGCCGCGCCGCTTGCATCCGGGCAACCCGTCTGCCGGCCGGCCAACGCCGACGTTTAGAATCCCGCCTATTCACACTGCGAGTTGACCATGGATCCGATTCTGCTCGGCAAAGGCATCACCGACGATATCCCCGTGACCCTGTTGCCGCGGCTGGGCAACCGCCACGGCCTGGTGGCCGGCGCGACCGGCACCGGCAAGACCGTCACCCTGATGACGCTGGCCGAGGGCTTCTCGCGGATCGGCGTACCGGTGTTCCTGGCTGATGTGAAGGGTGACGTGTCGGGCTTGGCCGTGCCCGGTGCCGGGACCGAGGCGCTGCTGCAGCGCGCGACCGATCTCGGCGTGGCCGATTACGCGCCCGCCGCCAGCCCGACCATCTTCTGGGACCTGTACGGCAAGCTCGGCCACCCCGTGCGCACCACAGTGAGCGAGATGGGCCCGACCCTGCTCGCGCGCATCCTGGAACTCAACGACACCCAGGCCGGCGTGCTGGACATCGTGTTCAAGCTCGCCGACGACCGCGGCCTGCTGCTGCTCGACCTGGACGATCTGCGCGCCCTGCTCGGCCTGGTCGCCGAGGAGCGCAAGGACATCTCCACCGAATACGGCCTGGTCAGTGCGCAGACGGTGGCGGCGATCCAGCGCTCGCTGCTGCGCCTGTCACAGGACGGTGGCGAAGCGTTCTTCGGCGAGCCTGCACTGGAGCTGGCCGACCTGATGCGCGTCAACCACGATGGCCGCGGCGTGATCGGCATCCTCGCCGCCGACCAGCTTGTGCTCAAGCCGCGGCTGTATTCCACCTTCCTGCTGTGGCTGCTCTCGGAGCTGTTCGAAACGCTGCCGGAAGTGGGCGATCTGGAGAAGCCGAAGCTGGTCTTCATCTTCGATGAGGCGCACCTGCTGTTCGATGACGCACCGCCGGCGCTGGTGCAGCGCATCGAGCAGGTGGTCCGGCTGATCCGCTCCAAGGGCGTGGGCGTCTACTTCTGCTCACAGTTCCCGGATGACGTGCCGGCCAACATTCTCGGCCAGCTCGGCAACCGCGTGCAGCATGCGCTGCGTGCGTTCACGCCGCGCGACCAGAAAGCAGTGAAGGTCGCCGCCGAAACCTTCGTGCCCAACCCGAAGCTGGATGTGGCCGCCACGCTGGCCAAGCTGGGTACCGGTGAAGCGCTGGTGTCCACGCTGCAGGACAAGGGTATCCCCTCGCCTGTGCAGCAGACCCAGATCGCGCCACCGCGTTGCCGGATGGGCGCGATCACCGAGGCCGAACGTGCGCAGGTGCGCGCCGGCAGCCCGGTCGGCACCCGCTACGACACCGCGATCAATCGCGAATCGGCGGCGGAACGGCTGGCGCAGCGCGCGCAGAAGGCGGTCGAGCAGGCCGATGCGCCCAAAGCCCGCACCCGCCAGCAGGATGAAGCGCAGGAGGGCGGCTTTGGCCAGAGCATCAAGGACGCGATCTTCGGCACCAAGCGCCGCCAGGGCATGATCGAAACCATGGCCAAGCAGACCACCCGTACCGTCGGCACCAAGCTGGGCAACCAGATCGTGCGTGGCCTGCTGGGCGGTATTTTCGGCGGAAAGCGCTGATACTTCGTGTCGCGCCCTGTGGCGCGGCACCTTTTGACGAGCACAAGCAGACCTGATGTCGCGTTGGCGTCCCCCCGCGGAAAAAAGCACGGCCCTGATCACCGCACAGGGCCACCAGCGGTTGAAGACCGAACTGGATGAGCTGTGGCGGCACAAGCGCCCGGAAGTGGTGAAGGCACTGGCCGCCGCTGCTGCGGAAGGCGACCGCTCCGAGAATGCCGAGTACACCTACCGCAAGAAGCAGCTCGGTGAGATCGATCGGCGCGTACGCTACCTGACCAAGCGACTGGAGGCGCTGCGCATTGTCGATACCGCGCCGACCGATCCGAACGCGGTGTTCTTCGGCGCGACGATCGAGCTGGAGAACGTCGACTCGGGCGACATCCACGTGTATCGCATCGTCGGCCCGGACGAGACCGACGCCGGTGCGGGCTGGATCAGCATCGATTCGCCGTTGGCGCGCGCGCTGCTGAAAAAACGCGTGGACGATGAGTTCGAGGTGGAGCTGCCCAGCGGCCGCCATGGGTTCGCGATTCTGTCCGTGGCGTACCCCGGCTGACAGGGTGCATCCACGCATGGCGTGGATCTACACGTGACGCCGGCAACCCGCGGGGATGGCGCCACTGCCGGATCACCCCAGCGCTGCGGGATACACGCGCCCCGGGCGCAGCGGTCGGAAGTAGTCGGCCCGCGCATAGAAGGCCGCCTCCTGCCGCGCGTGCCACCCGGGAATCCCCGCCAACGGCAATGGCCGCAACTCCAGGGGGTCATTGAGCAGCGCGCCGTCCGTGATGGCCTGCGCCACTGCCGCGACCGCAGTGGCATCATCATCACTCGGTACCACCACGCACTTGCCGACCAGCAGGCGCTCCGGCACCAAGGCCTGCTCCAGCAGCGCATGCCCGATCACCGCCGCGACGGCAATGTCGCCCCGTCGCCACTGCCCTGCCCCATCCCAGAGCAGCGCCTGCCAATCATGCTGGTCCCACGCGCGCAGCAGCGCCGGTTCGCGCACACGCACGATCACGCCGCTCTCGTCGAATTGGGTCAACGCGGCCTGCGCACGGTTGCGCTGCCCTGGCGCCATCGCCGCGATGTGCCGGCATTGCTGCCGGTTGAGCGCGCGCTTGATGGTGGGGTAACGCGCCCAGACCAGGGCATTGAACAGGTCATGCCAGTTGTCTGCACGCGTGGCGATCTGGCCGCGCCCGGCGATGCGCGTTTCATAGTGCAGGCCGTCGGCCAGCAATGCCTCGTCCTGCTCGGCAAGATGCTTGTCTGGCAACGCGAGGCGTGCATCGAGCGCTGCGATGGTGGGCCAGCTCGGCGCCACCATCAGGTCCTGCATGTCGCTCAGCCCGGCGTAGATCGGCTGCGCGAAGCAGGCCGCATCCACCGCCTCACGCGGCGGCGCGATGAAACGGCGACGACCACCGATATCGGCAGCCGTCACCACTGCGATCACAGCACCTGCAGATCGAAGGGCTTGCGCGCTTCGGTGGCGAGGATCGCATCACCGAACAGATCGTGGTCGTCGCTCTCGGTGATCTCCACATCGACGAACTGACCCACGCGCAGCTTGGCTTCTTCCGCGTTCTGGATATGCACCAGACCGTCGATCTCCGGCGCATCGGCCTTGGAACGGGCCACCGCGATGCCGTCTTCGATGGCATCGACCAGGCACTGCTGCACGGTGCCGATCTTGGCTTCCAGGCGCGCGGCGGAGATCTCCGCCTGGCGCTCCATGAAGCGTGCCAGGCGTTCCTGCTTCACTTCTTCGGGCACCGCACCGGGCAGATCGTTGGCGGTCGCGCCGGTGACCGGCGAATAGGCGAACGCGCCCACGCGGTCCAGCTGCGCCTCGTCCAGGAAGCTCAGCAGCTCCTCGAACTCGGCATCGGTCTCGCCCGGGAAGCCGACGATGAAGGTCGAGCGCACGGTGATATCCGGGCACAGCTGACGCCAGCGCTGCACGCGCTCCAGGGTCTTGTCGACCGCCCCCGGGCGCTTCATCAGCTTCAGGATGCGCGGGCTGGCGTGCTGGAACGGAATATCCAGGTACGGCAGGATCCGGTTTTCGGCCATCAGCGGCACGATCTCGTCCACGTGCGGGTACGGGTACACGTAGTGCATGCGGGTCCACGCATCCAGCTCGGACAGGCCTTCGCACAGCGCCTTCAAGCGGGTCTGGTAGGCCTTGTCGCGCCACATGCGCTCGGCGTACTTCACATCCACGCCATAGGCCGAGGTGTCCTGGGAGACCACCAGCAGTTCCTTGACGCCCCCCCGCACCAGCCGCTCTGCTTCGCGCAGCACCTCATCGACCGGGCGCGAGACCAGCTTGCCGCGCATCGAGGGGATGATGCAGAAGCTGCACTTGTGGTTGCAGCCTTCGGAAATCTTCAGATACGCGTAATGGCGGGGGGTCAGCTTGATGCCGTAATCAGGCACCAGATCCACGAAGGGATCGTGCTTGGGCGGCAGCGCGGCGTGCACGGCCTCCATCACGCTCATGTAGTCCTGCGGGCCCGACACCGCCAGCACGTTCGGGTAGGCCTCGCGGATCTGCTCCGGGCGCTTGCCCAGGCAGCCGGTGACGATCACCTTGCCGTTCGCGTTCATCGCCTCGCCGATCGCATCCAGCGACTCGGTCACGGCCGAATCGATGAAGCCGCAGGTGTTGACCACCACCACGTCGGCCGCGTCGTAGGAGGGAACGATGTCGTAGCCCTCGGACCGCAGCTGGGTGAGGATGCGCTCGGAATCGACAAGGGCCTTCGGGCAGCCAAGGCTGACGAAGCCGACTTTGGGGTTCAGCTGGGACATGGATCGCAAGGACTCTGGGGGCCTGGGCCCATGCCGGAATGGCGTGGGGGACCTGGGGCCGGAAACGGCGGCAAGTATACCGGCGTTCAGCCCACGCCCCTGAACCGGATCGGGTTGATCCCGCCAGATCCGGCATGCCCCCTGACATCGCGCTAACCGGCGCGGGGCCGATAATGAATGCCTGAACCAACGGGAGTCTCGCACCATGGGTGAGTGGATCACACTCGATACGCATTACGGACCGGTCCGCGCCTGGCAGGCGACGCCGGAAGGCAAGCCGCGCGGGGGCCTGGTGGTGATCCAGGAGATCTTCGGCGCCAACCCGCACATCCGCGCAGTGGCCGACGATTACGCCGCCAAGGGCTATGCCGTACTGGCCCCGTCGTTCTTCGATCTGGCCGAGTCGGCCCCGGACAGCACCGAACCGCCGGAGCTGCCTTACGACAGCGATGGCGTGGCCGCCGGCCTGGCCATGGTCGACGAGCTCGGGGTCGAAAAGGCGCTGGAGATCGTGCGGGCGGCCGCCTCGCGGCTGGCTCCGGCCGGCAAGGTCGGCACCGTCGGCTACTGCTGGGGCGGCAGCATCGCCCTGCTCTCCGCGCTGCGCCTCGGCCTGCCCTCGGTCAGCTATTACGGGGCCCGCAACGTGAAATACCTGGACGAGACGCCCAAGGCGCCGGTCATGTTCCACTTCGGCGCGCAGGACAGGAGCATCCCGCCGGAGGCGATCAAAGCCCACCGCGAGAAGCTGCCGCAGATGGCCACCTTCGTCTACCCGGCCGATCACGCCTTCAACCGCAGCGTCGGACATGCGTATGATCCAGACAGCGCCCACCTGGCGCTGGAACGCACCCTGGACTTCTTTGCGGAGCATCTTGGATGAGCGAGTTCGAACTGGATTCACGCCTGGCCACCGACAGCGTACTGGTAGCAGAAGGGCCGTTATCGCAAGTGCGATTGATGAACGATGAAAGGTATCCCTGGCTGATCCTGGTGCCACGCCTGAGTGGCGTGACCGAATGGATCGACCTGGATGGCGAGCAGCAGGACAAGCTGCGGACCGAGTTGAACCGGGCGTGCAAGGCGCTCAAGGGCACCGATGGGGTCGAGAAGATCAACATCGGCTCGCTGGGCAACATCGTGCGCCAGCTGCATTTCCATGTGATCGGGCGCCATGTCGGCGATCCGGCATGGCCGGGCCCGGTCTGGGGCCAGGGGCAGGCACACCATTTTGATCCACAGGTGCTGGCCGAGCGTGTCGCACTCTGGAAGGAACGGCTAGGATATTCGCCCCAGCCCTAGCGGACCCTGCCCCTGATGCGCTCCAACCTTGTCGCCGCCATTGTCCTGATCCTCGTCGGCCTGTTCCTGCTGGCCAGCAATCTCGGCTGGACCAACATGAACATGGGGAAGCTGATCCTCACCTGGTGGCCGGTCGTGCTGGTAGCGGTGGGCATCGGCCTGCTGTTCGGCCGCGGCAAGTAGAGCGGACCGTTGGTCCGCTACTGTTGGGTCCGCTGCTGTT